>JADFHU010000107.1 GCA_022567055.1 Planctomycetota bacterium | reverse complement strand
GAACAAAACATTGATCCGAGAGTGCCATGGCTCTATAATTACAAGTTGGATTTCCGATTTAGGTGAGCCCTTTCCAGCCCGTAGTTCGACAAAAGGTCTAATTAATAGGACTCAGAAAAAGGCTGGCTACGCCTGTGGTTTCGCTCAATCGGGCGCGACCAAATATAGGGCACACCTGGACCCCAAATTGTCCAACTTATTTATTGCCGATCCCTAATCGTCGTTTTGTTAGACAATCCCCCGCCGTCGTGGTAACCTAGCCGCGTGCATTTTCATGGTAACCGGTTTATGCAAGGAGAAACGTCGATGAGTAAAACTCGAAACGGGACAATTGCTTTCTGGTGTTTGTGTGCTGCGGCGTTGGTCGTCGCCGTCGTTGGGGGCTCGGTGATCGCACAGGTCACCCAGGGCAAGACACGCCCCATGAAAACGAGCCACTGGATGGCTGGTGTCATGAAGACTAGTAGCGGCGCCTTGAGAAAGGGCCTCTCCTCAACACCGGCCGATGACAAGGCGTGGAAGCAGCTTGAGATTAGCGCGGCGCTGCTGAACGAGGCCAGCTACGTGTTGATGGCCGATGGGCGCTGCCCCGACGCAGTCTGGGCCAACGCGGTGGAAAAAACCTTGCGTGAGGGCAGCGCGTCCCTGCTCAAGGCCATCGAAGCGAAGGATGTCGCTGCCGCCAAGACGGCCCTGAGTGCCACCACCAAGTCGTGCAAAGAGTGTCATACTAAGCACCGTTCGTAATGTGGCTCCAGGCGCCTGAGCGCGTAAGGCTGACGCCAGATCGCAGGCTATCGCGTGATCCAGCAACTCGCATCACACGGGGGTTGGGTGGCTACATGACTGCGTTGCGCAAAGGACGAAGCGCGACACGCGAAAAGTAACCAAGCACAGTGAGCGTAAGTGGCGGTCACACCGGTAGGGTTTGCGGGGATCCTTACAATTCGAGGACTGATACCTGAAGACCCTCCTGGGCTTTATTCCCTTGATCTGCCTTCAGCCACCGAGTATCTTCGTGCTCGTGCTTGAAGAACCAAAACGCCCATCAGCCCCCACAGGGGGCGCTTAGACTTTAGAGCCTCGACTCTGTGGACTTCGGCGCATCTCAATCCCACATCTCGACCCGGAAGAAACTGGTATTCGGACTGGCTCCGCTCATGTTCTTGCTGCTTGCGAGCGAGATCGTCGCACGCGTGGATCGCGGCACGCTGCTCCGTCTGCAAAATCACCGGCTTCTGCGCTTGGAGCGCGTGCGCCGGGGGTACCCCTCAATGACCGATCCCCGGCTGGGATACGTGCCGATTCCCTCGTACAGCAGCCGGGACAACCTCTGGCAGAAGCAGGTCAGCATCGACGAGACCGGCTTTCGCTCGAACGGGGCCGCGATTCGCCCGGAAGGCAGGCCGATTGTCGCCGTCGGGGATTCCTTCACATTCGGGGACGAGGTCAACGACGACGAGACCTGGCCGGCGTGGCTGGAAAGAACTCTCGAACGGCCGGTGATCAACGGTGGTGTGTTCGGCTACAGTTTCGGGCAGTCGATCCTCCGCGCTGAGAAGATCCTCGGCGAACAATCGGCCGACTGGCTGGTCGTTGGGTTCATCCCATCCGACATCACACGTTGCGAGTGCGCGAAGTGGTACGCGTGGAAGCCCTACTTCGAACTAAAAGACCAAGGTCTGGCTTTGCACTTGCCACCGGCCGAGGCGCTGCCGCTGGATGCCGGGGAAGCTCGTCTGAAGCGCTTCAAGAACGCGTTGGGCTACAGCGCATTGCTCGACTCGCTGCTGGCGCACACGCCAGCGCGGTCATGGTGGTTCATGAACGAGAGAACCATTCGGGTCCACCCGCCCGGCGCGGGTCTGGAGATCTCGAGACGGCTCGTGAATCGCATCGCCGCCCATTCCAGGGAGGAAGGCTATCGGCTGCTGCTCGTCGCCCAGGGGCACACGGCGGATGGGAGAGCGACCGCCTTGATCGAGCACGCCCGGCACACCGGTGTGGCGACGCTGGATCTGATCGCGGAGTTCCTCGCCGAGGAGGAAAGGGACCCGGGCATTCGCAACCGGTACTTTCAGGGCCACATGACTGCGGAGGGGAACCGTTGGGTGGCGAATCATGTCTCGCGCCACATCCGAGAGGCCGAATCGATGCTTCAGGGTTCCTCGACCAGTCAGATGCCGAGGTGGTCGGCCCGGCTATCGGAGCGCTTCAGAGGGTTGCGACTAAGGGACCGTCAAGAAATAACTTCCACATTTGAATGCCCAATTGCACCCCATCTTTGATCGCTTCTCAATCGCGAAATCCGCGACGTAGAACAGCTACGCCTGTGGCTTCGCTCAATCGGGCGCGACCAAATATGGGGCACACGTGGACCTCAAATTGCACAACTTATTTCTTGACGATCCCTAATCGTTGCCTGTGAGCAGCACAAGAATCAATGTGGACGTCTTCCCAGCAGTTTGGCCGCTCTGGTGCCCAAATTCATAGAAGAGGTTCCCGCCGATCCTCATGATGGGAAGCCATTTAGATACATTCCCAAACGAGAAATCGTTTATTGCGTTGAACCAGATCTGCGGGATTCAACTCTGCCCACTGAATCGTTTGGGGGTCGAGAGTACCGCTCACAACGCAGGGGCAATCTCGTGCATCAGCTAGACGGAGTCGACGTTTGATAGGAAAACACATGCAGGACTAGCGCTGAGAAAAATCCTGCCACACCCTGTTCAACCCATCCTTGTTCACTTCCCCGTCAAACGCGACAAAGCGGAAACGAGACCGGTAGGGCTTGCCTGGGGTGATCTCGAATTCGCCTGCCACCATGGGGGCGAAACAGAAGTAGGGCTTGGAAGGATGGAGTCTAACCGGTTGGGGGGCGCGAAAGTTCGTCGGATGGCTCATCGCGGCGATGCCGCAGGGTTCGGCATCCACCATGCCCCATAGCGCGACCCAATCCGGTCGCGTGTGGTTCCCGTTTTGCCGGGTCTTGCCGTCGCTTGTGACCATACTCGACTTCGCGAGCCACTGTTGATTGCCGCGGATACACATGGCGCCATAATGGTACTTACGAATCTTGACCGCTTTGTCGGTTGCGCAGGTCTGTGTGGAGACGAGGTCGAAGACATGATAGGAGGCGTGCGGTACACGACTGATCTCCCAAATTTCCTTCAACACCACGGTGGGCTGCGCTGCGGTGTCATCGATATGCTGGAGGTGCACAACCATCGAATCGGCGTTTGCAGACTCGGTGGACACATGTTCGACCCGGCCCTGTTCTGCGCGACTGTTCCAGAAGTCCACCGGGCGCCCCTCAATGGTGCTGCTCGTCCACGCAAACATGAGACCATGCTGGTGCAGGTGATCGGCGGGAAAGCCCTCCGTCACGACGCGACCGGCAGGCGTCACCACCGGGTGAATAAAGCCACTGCGGCCATAGAACGGCTGTTGCGGATCTGGAGACGGCACATATGTCGCGTTGTAAGTCATGATCGGCTTCTCGCCGTTCATGAGTGTCAACTTGCCCTGTTCTGCGGCGATCAGATGGCTTGCGACAATTAGGGGCAAGCAGTACGCAACGAAGCAAATTACAGTATGGTTTTTCATGATCGAGTTTCCGATTCTGCTTACACGTTGGTGGCTTAGTTGCTCCTTCGCGATCATTCAGCCAGGCTAGCGTTTCCACAAGGCTGCATTGATTGATGGTAGGAAACTTGAAATCGACTGGTTAAAATCGATCCTACGCCCTGACTGGGGGTAGGTCAAGATTGGGCCTGCAGTTCCAAGGATTCTGCTGAAGAAGGATCTGCCCAATATGTACGCCCTGCGCGGTGATGCAATCGAGCCTGTTTCTGCACCCACTGTACGCCTGGATCATCCGTCTTGATCCCCGTCAAGAATCCACGCAGCCTGCGACCGTTCTTTAAGGATCGGCGAGACGCGCGATCGGCTCGTCCTGGTGAACGGCGCGTCGGCCTGAGGCCGTACACTCAGTGATCATCTAAAGAACATGGGATGTACGGTGACCGCGGAGGTCGCGCCCCTGTTCCTGGTCCGAAACCGGCATAACTCGGCGGAAGGAGGTGTTAGCAGTCTGGCATCAGGTTTGCATTGTCCTGGCTCAACGTGACTTTCGCAATGATATTCCTGGTGACACAACTGGAGACTTCGCTATGGCACGCCGACAACTCTATGCCATCTTCTATAGCTGCTTCCTGGCGCTGACGCCTCTCTCCGCGGAGAGCCTTTATTACGCGGTCGACCTGAGCGATCTGGAGATCAGCCGGACTCCCCTTCCCAAGACCTCTCCCCTCGAAGAGCCCGCTCGGAAGATGAGCCGTCGACGGCAGCGGGAAAGAGAACGATTCATGCAGCCCTACGCCCAGGGTGCCGGCAGTGAGGAGATCTACTGCGCTGTCGATCAAGGGACGCAGGGACGTCCCTGGCGGGTGCGATGGAGTCTGAGCCAGAACATCGCGCGAACGCGCGTACTCATCCGCGCCGCCGACAAGGGCCCCGTCACCGGGACGCTGTTCCTACCCAAGGGAGACTGGGCTGGCATGGTCCCTTACACGTTCAGGGTCTCCGGGCCCTCCGAAGACCAAAAAGCGGCTAAGAAGGCGTTCTTCCAGGCTAAGGAAGAGCACTACGCACGACTGCTCCGACAAGACCCCCCGGGTGGTGCTTGGCTTCGCCATCAACACACACAGGCCCAGCAGATGGGAGGCGCCGATGAGATGGACATCGCCACCCCGGCCGCGGAAAGGAGGCGGGAATCAGAACTGAGGCGAACATTCTCGCTCTTCAATGGCGGACGCGCTTTGAGTGAGAACCTGCAGCTTGACCGACGGCTTCGGGTCACGACGGATCTGGAGGCGACTGTGTCACTCGACTCCCTGGAGGGGATTACCGTGGCGGAGATTGACTGGCAGCCCATCGTCGAGGGCTTGATGCCAAAGCGGGACCCGCTGGCCGCACTGATTCCCGCGGACCAGCACGCGATATTCTTCCCTTCTTTTACGAGCATGACAGAACTGTTAGACGAGGTGCGCGCTCAAGGCACGCCGATCCTGAGACTCTTGGACCCACGCTCGGAGGATGCACTCACCCAGCAACGCTATGAAAAGCAGCTCTGTCTCCCCCTGGATCAATGGGCACGGCTCATGGGTCCCGCGCTGATCGAGAGCATCGCCATGACAGGGTCGGATCCCTACCTGAGGACCGGCTCGGACGTCGCCTTGCTCTTCGAATCGACGCGTCCCGGAATGCTCAGGACCAGTATCCTGGCTCAGTAGGGACGTGGGCATGAGAGCGAACCGGAGAGTCGGATGGTGACTGGACGTCTATTGGACACCGACTATGTGGGCCTGCGAAGCCCGGATCGGTCGATCTGTTCCTATCTTGCCTCTCTGGGTCGGGCGGTGGTCGTCACCAATTCTCTCCAACAACTGAAGCAGGTGATTCGCGCCCATTCGGGCAAGGTGGAGTCGGTGAACCAATTGGATGAATACACGTTCTTCAGAGACCGGTACAAACGCGATGAACCAGAAACGGCGCTGCTAGTCATCTCGGATGCGACCATCCGACGCTGGTGTGGCGCCCGCTGGCGCATCGGCGCGTCGCGCCGGATCCGAGCCGCGGCTGCCATGGCGCGATTGCAGGCCACCCACCTCGACGCCTTCGTGAAGGGGCTTCAAGTGAGCACCTCCCTGCGGGCCGATGTCCCCTCCCCATTCGGGCAGTTGTCTCTAAGCGCAGAGGGTGTGACCTCCGACATATATGGCACACTCGCATTTCAGACGCCCATCGCGGAATTGGCCTTCGCGCAGGTCACTCCAACGGAAGCCCAGGCCTACCGCAGGTATCGAGACCGATACCAGCGGAACTGGCGCCAGTTCTTCGATCCGATCGCCATCCGCTTTCACATCGATGGTCAGGCCGACGGCAGGCTTGCCCTGGACTGCACCGTGCGGCCCTTGATCGCGGCCAGCGAGTACAATCGATACATCGAAGTCACCGGCAACGGCAACCTGACACCGAAGGCCGGCGACCCCCGTCCCGAATCCCTGGCGCAGATCATCGCAACCCTGGATAGAAACGCGCCGCAGATGCGGCTCTTTGGCAATCTAGCAGGCCAGATGGCACCCGGCCTGCGGGCCAATCCCCTGGGTTGGCTGGGAGACTGGGTGACGGTCTATGCGGATGAAGATCCCTTCTGGGCAGAATTCGCAGCAGCCCGTGACCACGACCCGGATAGCCAGGCTGATGCGTTTGTGGAGGAGAATATCCACCGGTTGCCGGTTGCCCTCCAGGTTGACGTGAGCAACCCCTTGAAGCTCACCGGCTTTCTGGTGGCGCTACGGGCCTTTGTCGAGCAGACCGCCCCCAACATGACAACCTGGGAGACGCTGACTCATCAAGAGCAGGCCTACGTCAGGATTCGCCCGGCCCAAAGGGTTCGGGGACAGTCGGATATGCTGCAAGCGCTAGCGCTCTACTATGCGGTTTCGCCCGACGGACTTATCCTGAGCCTGAACGAGACGCTGATCCAAAAGTTCCTCGATCGGAAACTAGGGAAGAGCGAACAGGGGATTCCATCTTTGGCCGGCCCCGATTGGCTGGGTCAGAATATGGCGATCCGGGTAGCAGGCCGGGGCATCGATCTGCTGCAGGCTCTGTTTGACCAGGACGTGAGGGCGCTGCTTCGCGCCCGCTCCTGGGGAAATCTGATCATCCTCAATGAGTGGCAGCGGCGCTACCGCGACATGGCTCCCCTCGCGGTCCATGAACGGTATTGGCAAACTCGCCTGGTCTGCCCTGGCGGTGGCGACTATGTGTGGAATGAAGAATTCAAGACGCTGGAATCCACGGTCTTCGGCTGTCCCGGCCGGCCGAAGCAGCCGGCATCGCTTTCCACCCCCCTGACCAGAATCAAGCAATTGGGCATGGGCTTGACCTTCGAAGACAATGGCTTGCGAGCCAAAGCGGAGCTGACTCGCGAGGGTCCTCTGCATCGAGACAGTTTACCCGTGGGTTCAAACTCATCTCCTTAGGGACCGGCAAGAAATAACTTGGACTTTTGATTGCCCAATTGCACCCCATCTTTGATCGCTTCTCAATCGCGAAATCCGCGACGTAGAACAGCTACGCCTGTGGTTCCGCTCAATCGGGCGCGACCAAATATGGGGCACACTTGGACCCCAAATTGTCCAACTTATTTCTTGCCGATCCCTTAGTCTTCGAGTTGCGATCTACCGAGGATCCTCAGAGGCTCGAGCACACACAGCGCTCGGGCTCGATTCGGGCCTTCCTGTTTGGCGATGGCGGCATAGGCCTGTCCCAACCGCGGGGGACGCGTCACGGCGCCGTGGGCATCGGAGGCAATGATACAGCGAATGGGCATGTTCAAGAGCTTCCATGCCGCCTTTTTCACCCGCCGGCCCGAATCGCCGAGGATGCTGGTCGCGGTGATTTGGAAGGTGAGTTCGTACTCTGTCCATTGCATGACCAGGTCGGGATCTTCGGCAATGACCGCATTACGCTCGGGGTGTGCGAGGACACCGCGGATCCCCATCTGTGATAGTTCATCCAGTACGGGCCTGATGTCGGGCAGGGTGTCAAAGGGAAGTTCCAGTAGGCAAAACCGCCGACGGTCCGCAAGCGTCATGAGTATGTCTTGCCGGAGCAGTTGGGGAACGCATGCTTCTATTCGGATCTCGGCCCCACTGAGCACCTCCAGATCCAGCCGTGTGGCCCTGAGCGTCTCATTGAGGAAGGCTACCGAACTGCGGATCTGTCGGCTGTCGGCGTATCGCTCAAAGAACCCCAGTTGATGCGGCGTGGCCACAACGGTCTTGATGCCGTCGGCGACCAACGCGTGACAGAGATCCAATGCCTCGGTATCTGTCGCAGGGCCATCATCCAGGCCCGGCAGACAGTGACAGTGCAGATCCACCAGTTCTGCGGTGAACTCGCCCATGAACACCTATCGCCGCCGGGCCCGGCCAACTCGGCAGAGACGTTGAATATCCCGACTCACGATTTCTGCGATGAGCGCGTTCTCCGTGCGGGAGGCATAGGTGGTCCAGACAAAACCGGGGTGCGCTTCGATCTGCGCGGATTCCGGCGGTGGTTCGGGCTCAACCCGGTCAAGCGGTGGGATCCTTGCTTTGGCCTGCTGCTTGGGGCTCTTTCGTCTGAGGGCCGTGTCCTGTCGATGGCGGGCCATCATCTGTCGACCCAAGTCGAACTCGGGGATACTCACCGCGCGATCAGGTTGCTCTTGGGCGGGGCTCTGTGCATCGCAGGAAGGCACCATTTCTCGAAAGCCCAAGCGCCCTCGTGTTGAGTCGTCCCCCGTCCCGTGAGAGGGATCCATGTCTTGCTTGTCTGGATGGTCAGTCACCGAGGTCTCCTCCGGACCGGTCCCTCAGTCCGGTCCGATCTGGTAGCGGGTAAAGACGCCTGGTTTCAAGCGTTCAATCATCTTGTTGACATCCTCAACGGTCACGGACTTTATCTCCGTCACGTCTTTTTCCACCTGCCGATATTCCTGCAAGTAGGTCCAGTTAAACCCCAGGTCAATGAGTCTGCCCATGGGCAGTTCGTTCTTGATGACCAGGGCACTGAGCGTCTTGTTCTTGGCCATGCGCAATTCCTCTTTGGTCACCCCCGCGCGGGCAAGCGTCTCGAAGATGGACTGAAGCACGTCCAGGACCTCCGTCGCTCGCTCCGGGCTGCAGCGTACATAGCTAACCATACTGCCTGTACCATCCATTCCATCCAGGGACATACTGGCTGCCTCTGCGACGGCCTTGTCGACCAGTTCCCAAAAATAGCGGGACCCGGCGCTGTCGCCCACGATGGATGACAGCAACATGGCCGCATAGTGTTGGGGATCCTGATAGGAAACTCCCTCGCTCATGAGACAGAGATGTTCTCGGGCCAGACCCGCTTGCCCGAGTCGAGCGTGATCGACACGGCCGGCAAAATGACTCGTCTCTCTCGCCAGATCGTGAGGGTCCCACTGGCGACACCGATCCTGAGTCAGAGAGACCATGCGTTCCCAATCGAAGTGACCGGCAAAGGCAACGACGATGTTGTTCGGGGCGTAGCGCCGGGCAAAGTACTCCCGCATCTGAGCACTGCTCAGATCGTCGATACTCTGAGCCGTCCCCAATACGCTATTGCCGCAGGGATGCTCGCCAAAGAAGAGAGTACGACATCGGTCCATGACGTCAAAACTGGGCATGTCTTTGTACATGGCGATCTCTTCTTTGATGACGTTCTTCTCCATGTCAAAATCATCATCGCGCAGCGCCGGCCGCATGAGGTCGCTCCAAAGCGAAGTCACCTCATCGAGGTATTCGGGCAACACGGAGGCATAGTAGACCGTGTTCTCTTCGCTGGTAAATGCGTTGAACTGGGCACCCGTATCGTCAAAGGCGGCATTCACTTCCATCGCAGTGCGCCGATCGGTCCCCTTAAAAAGCATATGCTCAAGGAAGTGAGACACACCACTGACGGCCGATGTTTCATCCCGGGACCCGGTCTTGACGAAGAATCCAACCGCTGCAGACTTGGCGGCAGGATTGACTTCGCCAATGATCTGCAGGCCATTCTCTAGTTTTTCCTGTTGGAATTCCACGCGGCTCTTCTAGAAGATTGGGGCTCTGTCTGAAAGCTTGATTGGAGTCGGACCGATGGTCACGGCCGTGAAATCGTCGAATGCGGAATGGACGAGAAAGGCCGCCACGGAGTCCGTGGTGACGGCGTCGATCTTCTCTTTGATTTCGTCGAGGGGACGCACGCGTCCATACATGTAGTAGTCGTTGCCGATACCGCTCGCGCGACTGCTCGAAGACTCACTCTGCATGATCAAAACGGACTTGAGTCCTACCTTCGCGCGGGCCAGTTCGTCCTCGGTGACACCCTCACGCAGCAGTCTGAACTGCTCCACAATGACATCCACGGTCTCTTGGGCCTTGTCGGGCGTCGTCCCCGCGTAACATTGGATTCCCGCTGCCTGCTTTAGACCGTGGTAGCTGGCGTTGACAGCATAGCAGAGACCCCGTTTCTCACGCACCTCGGTAAAGAGGCGTGAACTCATGCCCCCGGAGAGGATCGACACGACCACTCGCATGTTGTAGAACTCCGGATCCTCAGGTGTAATGGTGGGCGTGACCAGGCCAATATGAACCTGAGCCCCTTCCGTCGGGATGTGCGTATATCGCTCTCCTGCCGAACCGAGACCCGTCTCCTCGGTCCGACCCTTCCCCGAGGCTCCGAATGAACGTTCCACTTGCCGACATAGCAGGTCGAAGTCGTAGCGCCCGGCGACCGAAAAGATGCCTTGGGACAGGTCAAAACTCTCGTGAATGAGCGACCGCGTCTGCTCGGGTGTGAGGGATTCTAATTCCGAAATGTTTCCCAGCGTACTCCGCCCAAGAGGATCCGGGTAGAACTGTTCGCGCAGCTTAATCATTACCTTGTGACGGGGGTCATCGTCGAGGGCCTTGACGTCTTCGACGGCCAACTGGCGGGCAAGTTCGAACTGATCGTCGGCCAGAGTCGGCGTGCAGATGACATCGGTATAGAGATCCAAAGCCTCTGCCAGACTTCCGGACTCCATGGCCGCTCCCAAGGTCAGGTAGAGCGTACCCGTTGAGCCGTGACGGTGAAGACCCAGACCATCCAAGGCGTCGCCGAGCTGCCGACTGTCTCGCGATCCCGCCCCCCGAAAGATCCAATCCGCAATGATACCCGAGACACCACAGCAACCCTCAGGGAATCGCGCGGCTCCGGCGGGAATCATCAAACCGAACGCCACCGAGGTGACACCCTCCATGGGCTCACCCAAGACGACCAGGCCATTGCTCAAGGTCTGCTTATCCAATCTCTGGGACATTCCAAACTCTTTCGTACATGCAAGTCACACTCTTGGCGCGTCAGTCTAACAGGTCCCGAAGAAGATGGGAAGACGCGAGGTCGCAATCCGTGGTGTGTGGGTCGGTGGTCTGTGTTTAGCCCAGACCGATCACTGATGACGGCCTAGTTCCATTCTGGGTTACACGACTAGACGTAGGAATCGCATTCCTGCTCGTGCTCGTACTCCTGCTCCTAATCGGCTTCTCGGCGTTCTCGATTACGATTACGAGCACCGCTTCGCTGAGCACGAGCACGAAAACAGATCAGAGGGACCGTTACCCATATGCACACTCTTGTGAACCAAGCCCTGATGACTGATGACCGGGGGCCGAGGACCGAAGACCGACAACTGATTACTGTT
>JADFHU010000106.1 GCA_022567055.1 Planctomycetota bacterium | reverse complement strand
TGAAGCGGCTTATCGAGTTTGTTTCCCGATCTGCGCGATAGTGAACTTGCAACTTCAAGCGGGACTCGACGGATTTCTGGCGATTGAGAAATACTTAATGGTCAAGCGCGGAATCTTTGCCAACGATTCCCGTCGCCAGCCCTACAGTTGGGAACCCGACCAGGAAACGCGCGCGGAAGTGGATCGCCTGTTCGAGATCTTGATGGAAGTGGTCTAGGGTCCAGGAACGCAGAAGCGTTGAAGTACCTCCCAATAGGTAGCCACGGATTTTCTCAGATACTCAGTATGCACAACCATGTCTGATTACTTTTTCCGTGTAGATCCGTGCGATCTGTGGCCTCAATTCTTGCGGCCAACGACCCCGTGCGGTGCAAAAAAGATATCAACGTAACTCATTTCTTCGCAATTGCTTGCGGTTGACCCGGATGAGCCTGATTTGCTGTCAGCCGAGTAATTACACCCCACGCCCTACGGGTTCGACACAAAATCAAGGGCGCGCTGCCGAATCGCTGGATGCGTACCCGCGTGCCCGGTGGTGTGGGGGCTCCCAGCCCCGTTCGACTATCTTCCATTGCCCATTACCCAACCCCAGCCGCTTTCGACCTTGCCGCCGCCTTTGTAGTCAGCACTCCGCTTTAATGGGGGAAGCGTTGCGACGAACGCGTCATAGTGTTTGCGCATGTTGCTGACCACCTGGGCGTGATCGTTTGCCAGGTTCTTCGTTTCTTGCGGATCATCCTTGAGGTCGAACAATCGCCAGTCGTCCGGGTACTTTACCAGACGCCAGTTCTTCCAGCGTACCGCGTAGAGATTACGACGCTTCGCGTCGGTGAGATCGGCATTGTGCCAGAAGAGGTACTCATGGACGTCATCGTTCTTCTGGCCTTTCAGGTAAGGCAGGAGATCCTTCCCTTCACAACGTCTTGGCAAGGGCTTCCCGGCCACGGCTGCAATCGTGGCATAGAAATCCATCGTGCACATGAGCCCTCCGTAGGTGATGCCGGGGGGGACAGTTCCCGGCCACGAGACGATAGTGGGTGTATGCACCCAGCCTTCCAACTGGGTTCCCGGCCCCTTCCCGCCACGATAGGGAGCGGAAGATCCGCCTTCTCCCAAGTTGGCACCGTTGTCACCGGTCAGAAAAATGAGGGTGTCCTTCTCAATGTGGTGTTTTTTTACCATTGCGAGAAGTTTGCCGACTGCATCATCAACTGCCACAACAGCCCCTTCATACGCGGTGCCTTGTCCGGCTTTGACTCGATCACGGTAATGCTGTGGTGTGTCTTTGACCTTCGAGTGAACGGCAAATGGCGAGAAGTAGAGAAAGAACGGCTTATCTGCGTTCCTTTCAACGAACTCTGCCATGTAGTCACCAACAAGATCTGTGAGGTAGACCGGGGTGCCATCCTCTCTCTGGCGATTGTATTGTTCGCCCGGTGCATGTCGCGCCACCTCCATGAAACCGCGCCTATGCGGTCCCTGCTCGGCTGAGCCGATATCCCATTTTCCTATTTGCCCGGTCACATAGCCAGCGTCCCGCATGAACTCAGCGATAGTGGGATGATCATCGGGAATAGGCAGCCCGCGTGCCATACCTGACTTGCCGAACCGTTGTGCGTACATGCCCGTCATTAGACAGCAGCGACTGGGCGAGCAAGGCGGATTGGTGATGTAGGACATCGTACACTTGGCGCCGTTGGCGGCCAGCGAATCGATATGCGGTGTCGGGGTCCGCTTGTTCCCGAAACAGCCAAGATCGCCACAGCCCAAATCGTCGATGAACAGGATTACCACATTTGGCTTCCTGCCGAGGCTATCCTGACCCTGCCCGAAGCTGGCGTGCAAGCCAGCAGCGATTGTGGCTGCAATTGCTGTCTTCATAAAGTCTCGTCGGGTATGACTACGCATTCTCATATCTCCTAGTCGAACATATAATCCTGGATACTCTATATCTGCATTGGCTAAGTCTTGTTTGCCATTGAGGGACTTGGCACGAGCACTCATTTATGATTGCCCGTCCCCCACCGTAAGTGACGAGTTCTCGTTCAACAAAGTCCAGAATGCAGTGACCAGTACCTCTGCGGTCGCTTGATAACTCGATTCAGTAGAAAATGAGTTCCTTGCAACCAGCCGGAAACAAAGGTGATCACCAACTATCAGCGAGCATCAACCTTGTCCGCCATCGCAGCACGTTTCACAAATCCTTCGGCACAGAGAACACTGGAGTTTCTGATGGATTTCGATTAAGCGTCCACCGCAAACTGGGCACGCGGAATTGGTTGAGCACTTTTTTTCGTCACTATCTATTCGTGAATCTTCACCGGACATTTCACCTTCCTTGTCGAAACGATCGGTCCCGTCGAACAGGACAAATCAACGCAACGGATCTTCACTCTATGGCGGTCACGCTACTCCATTCTCACATTCGACGTGACTTGAGTCAATTCACAATGGGTCCAATTGCGCTTGTCAAGCGCCAATGGGCCCGCTTTATCACCTCAGTATACGGCATAATGGCCCTTTGAAGGATCACAGATGGGACAGGAAACGCCCCTTTGGAGGGCAAATGCCTTTACAATTCAGAGCCTTGCCAGACTATCGATGTCCGATACCGGCATCGACGACAGTCACGGAAACCATGCCAAAACTTCGATTTCTGAGCGCAATAGGTCTGTTTCATCACCCTCGATTCTGGCCCAAAAACAGCGTTTTTTCGCCATCGGATTCAATGCATGTGGTGAGTGACAGTCGTTTTTGCGAGGAGACATGCGTGAGAAATCCGCTGTTCAGTGGTGGTCCTATCTTCCCTTGACAAGTACAGGTGGTTCCATCTTGGCTCGACAAGTACAATAATTGCCCTCTTCTTCTCAACCCCTCCCCCACTCAAAGTGACGAGTTCTCGCACACAAAAGTCCAAGATGTCGTGACGAATAGCAGGGTTGACAATCGCACGAGTTCTCGTTCACAAAAGTCCAGGATGTCGTGACGGATAGCACCGGTTTTCCTCGAACCGGTTTGCAGATCGGTTTAACGAAACGTCTCGCGTACAAACTGGAGCAAATCGGCGAGGTCCTGCGGTTTGAGCCCCTGCTCCAATCCATCAGGCATTAGAGATTTGGTCGATGCATAAAGTTCATCGATGTCACCGCGCAGGACCGTTTCGCGCTTACCACCGGCCGCGAGCAACGTGATGCTGCTGCCTGTCTCGGTTTCCAGCTTTCCGCTAAAACTTCGGCCGTCTTCGGTGACGATCACGTAGTTGAAGTACTTCGCGTCGACCGCAGCGCTGGGGTCGAGAATCGAAGTCAGCAGCGCTTCCTTCGTTTTGTTGGTGATCGATGCAAGCTGAGGCCCCACCTCATGTCCCTCGTCCTTGACCTTGTGACAGTTGATGCACAGCTCGCGATACACAACGGCGCCTCGCTTGGTGTCACCATCCAGTTTCAGCGCAGGTTGGAACTGGCGCAGTACTTCGGCGCGACTCGTCGACGCTTTGACGGCCAAAGCCTGTTGCCATTGCGGTGCATTTTTGCCGCGGTCCAGCAATCGCTGCCGGACTGGAGCACTCAGCTCAGAGACGCGGATCGTCCCGGCTTCCAGGCGTTGTCGAAGCGACTCGGCCCACGGTCCGCGACTCGCAAGTACCTCCAGGATTTGACTGCGTAACTCCGGGCTGTGTGACTGCCACCCTGCAAGCAGGATTTCCGCGATCGAAGGCTCGCTACGCCGCGCTAGATGCGCCACGACAGCCCGCTGAACAACTACGGGCGATTGAGGAACCAAAAGACGCTCTATCAGCTTGAAATCGTCTTCCCGACGAGCCTTTTCACGTCCCAATAATTGGATGGACGTGGCGCGGACGTCTTCAGCCGTAGCGTGATTCGCAGCAGCAGTGCGAGCTTGCTGGATGGTTTCCGCGACGCGGTCACCGGCGGTTTCAGGCAGCCGGTCGGCGGGCCATTTGCGACTCGCAAGACCATCGAGTATCCGCGCAAGGGCTTCGAATTGCTCTTTCGTGGGATGCTCGTCCTGTACCTTGCACACGATTTCAATGACACGGCCAATGGTTTCTTTCTCACCCATCGCAACGGCCTGTCCGATCAGTTCCGAAGTGATGGGCTCGCTACCGCGGCCGGCGGACTGGATGACCGAAGCCAGCACGGCCGACACGTTCCGCGGGTTCAGCGAACTCATGGCGGCGGCCATCATGTAACGGTCCGCGTCCGACCCGATCACCAATTTGGCGAGCGCCACGCTGGCTGCCGGATCGTCATATTCGCCCAGGGTTGAAGCAAGCTCCAAACGAACTTTGGCGCCCGGATCATCAAACAACTGAGCCAGCTTGTTCACATCAACGACAACCCGCGCCGCGATTCGCACGGCATTGCGTCTTACGCCGGCGTGACTGTCGGTGAGTGCGGCTTCGAGTGTTGTGGCCGATAGCGCGCCGAGCCCGTCGAGCGTGCAGAGCGCGTGCAGTCGAGCCAGCGGTTGCTTGCTTTTCCACGCCAACTCTTGCAGCGGTTCGATGGCCGATTGCTGCTTCCTTCTGACAAGCAGCCGCTGCGCCGTATCACGTTGCCAGCCGTTTGGGCTTTCGAGTGCAGCGACGAGTTCCTGTGCTGACAGATCGGCGAGTTGAGGAACTTTGCGCGCTGGCCGATCGCTGCGCACAACTCGGTAAATGCGTCCTCGGTCGCTACCCGACCGGTACCACGGTCGGAGTTCATCTTTGCCGTGCTGAGGCAACCACTGCGGGTGTTCGATCATGTAGCGGTACATGTCGACGATCCATAGGGCTCCATCGGGTCCGGTTCTTACCATCACCGGCCGACACCAGCGATCTTCGCTGGCGAAGAAGTCGATCTTCTGTTCGGCCGGATCGCGACGGAATCGAAAGCTGACGCCGTCATCAAAGATTAGATTGTGCTGAACGAGGTTATGAAATGGTTCGCAGGTAAAAGCATGCTGCTCCGTCCCGCGGTCAAACAAAAAGTCATCGCGGTAGACCATTGCCGAGCAGGCCGAGGTGAACCGACCTGACTCGCTGAAGCTGTGATATCGCTTTTGCAATTTGCTGGCTGGGTAGACCGGCGGGTTCGCAGGCGTAACGACCTGGTGCTTCGGATCAGGTGGAGCGAAGTGCGGATTGCGGCGAATGTTTTGATCGGCCAGCACGTAGTGCCATAGCGGATGGCTGTTCTGCACGCCGAACCAGTTGCCCCAGTCGTCACGGTTTCTGCCGTATTGAGAGGGTCCGCTTTGCGGGTCGATTGCGCCGGTGTCCGGGCGAATGCGAAGGTCGCGGCTGCCAATCTGGTGCTTCTTCCCGGTAAGGTGTGAATGGATCCGGCTCTCTTTGCCGTAGCCGGCGTGATGGCTGCCGCTGGCACAATAGACCCAGTTGTCGAGGCCCCACCGCAAACCGTTGACGCGCAGCTGCTGATTCCCTTCGAGGAAACCCGAATACAAAACGCGACGAACATCGGCCTTGCCATCGCCTGAGCTGTCTTCCAGATAAACGATCTCCGGTGCTGCCGTGACCAGAATCCCCCGGCCCCAAGCCAAAACGCCGTTGGGAAAACTCAGCCCCTCGGCGAACAGCGTGGATTTGTCATACTGTCCATCGTCGTTGGTGTCTTCCAGGAAGCGCACTCGTCCGCCGGGTCTACCTTTGCCGTCGATGCCCAACGGATAGTCGGCCATTTCCACAACCCACAGCTTTCCGTCCGGCCCCCAATCGATGGCGACGGGATCCATCACGAGCGGTTCGGCAGCGACCAGTTCCACCTTGAAACCGTCGGGAACATGGATCGTCTTGAGCGCTTTGCCAACGTCAGTGGGGGTTGGCTCCGCAGGCTGGGTAGTCTCTCCTTTTTCAATTTGCTTGACATCCGACGCATCGAAGTGGGCCTTCACTTCCTGCGGCGTCAGCGCTCGATCGTAAACAGCGACCTCTTCGAGCATTCCCTGAAGATTCGCGAAATTGTCGCTGCGTCCTCCCAGCAGAATGTCCTCGCAGTCTGCGGGATAGGCGACTGGCAGGTCGGCTGCGATCTCCGGCTTTGGATCACCGTTTAGGTACACCTTGATTCTCTGGTCTTGCCGGACCATGACCACATGCGACCAGCTTCCGCGCTGGAGACGCGTCTGGCCAGCGACGAGTTCATTTCGCCCGTTGCCGTTGAACACAATCAGTTGGCCGCTATTGGAACACGTCCCCCCGATTCCCAGGTTGTCGCCGGATGAGCCGTCGACTCCATCAACAGCACGGGAGAACAGATAAGCGGTCACGGGCCGCGAATTGACTGGCAACTCATTTCGGAACCACAGTTCCACGCTGTACGTGTTGCCCAGTTTTGGAACGTGCGCTTTCACTCGGCCGCCGGAGAAGTTCGGTTTGGCGTCTCTCGGCTGCAGCGGCGACGATCCTTGTTCGTATTTCGCCGGGTGTTGACCCGCCGAGTCCTTCGCCGATCGATCTGACTCATCGTGCAGTCGCCAGAACGCAACGGGCTTCGACGCCAGGACTGCGTCAGCGTACTTCTTGCGTGATTCGGCGTCCGACGGTTTCGGGCCCAGAACGATCGACGGTTTGGGGCGTGGTGGAGACGTCATGCCCGACTTCGCGTACAGGTCGACAATATCGCTCGCCGCCAACGCGCGATCGAACACCGCGACCTCGTCGACCTTGCCATCGAAGGTCGCTGCGGAACTTCCGTCGCCCCCGATCAACAATCGCTTTGCCGGTTTCGGCGGCTCGATCTTTGCATCAATTTCCGGTTCCGCCCTGCCGTCCAGATACACGCGGACGTGCCGCTTGTCCCTCGTGATCGCCACATGATGCCAGTGTTTTGTGCCCACGCGTGTCTTGCCGGCAAAAGACTGTTGCCCGGATCGAAGAACCAACTTTCCTGATTGATCGCCTGCGGTTTTACCCGCAATCAGTAGTGTTTCAGCTTCGGTCGAAAGCAGGACTCCTGTGGTATTGCGAACATCCGCTGGAAGCGCGTTGAAAAACCACATGACCGCACTGTATTGGCCTTTGAGCTGATCGAGACTTGCTTCCACGTATCCGCCAGCAAGGTAGACCGATCGGTTTCCGTAGTCCGCCGCCGTGAAGCCCGAACCACTGGGTCCGGGCAGAAACAAGGCAACACCGCCCTGGTAACGAGCATGGTTTTCACCAACGGCGTCCTCAACCTGAGTCGAGTCCATATCTTCCAGTCGCCAGTATGCGATTGGCTTTCTGCTGGTTACAGATTCTGAATAAGGCGAGACCGAATGCACCAGCGCCCGACGCTTCTTTTCAGCGACCGTTTCCAGCAAGCTCAAGAGCGTCTCGACGATCAGCGGTTCCGCTTGTTCAACCAGGCCCGCTGTTCGCGCAGGCCAGGTCGTGTAACCACCCAGCCGATGTTGTTCCGGTGGAGGGATGTAGCCCGCCGCTCCGTTGGCAAGCTCCAGGTTGAAAGTCGCTGCCAGCGGGCTCTGCCTTTTCAGTTTCAGCCCCGTAATCCCATAGACTTCGTTAGGAATTGCGGTGATTCCAAGTTCGCCGATGCGAACGGCCTGCAGAACAACTTCCGCCTGGGGATTCTCGCGAATCCATTCAGCCTGTTGAGCGTAGACTTCGAGCCGGTTTCGCGGTGGGTGATCGAGACGACCAACGTTGATCGGGCGAGCCCATTCGAGTCGTTCCTTCGATGGTATTCGCCTGTCGATCGTGAGACGCTTCTCAGCCATTGCAAGCGACAGATTAGACCGGTGTTCGATTGTCTTCCACGCCTGCAGAACACGATCGGCCACGCCTTCCGAGTATTGCCGACGACTAATGCTCCGTCGTGGTTTGCTGTAGTCCATCCAGTGCAGATCCCCACTGGTTCCCTGGGACATGATGCCCACGAAACCAGGCGACGCCTTACCGCTGATCTTCCCAATCCGAGCCTCAAGCAAACGGGCAACTTCGCCAAAGTAGTCCGCTGAGAACCCACCGCCGCCACCGAAGTAGTGCATCGACAGATTAGCCATTACGCAGATCGGCGAATCGTCTTTCGCAGACACAACACTGAGCACGGACAGCCAGGGATCGATCGGCCCCGCGGGACTGGTGTAGTCGGGATTCTGATAGCCAGGATGCATCATCGCTCGTACCGTCCGCCCACCGAAAGGATCGGTTCCCATACGATCGCTGCGCGTTATCCAGCGTCGGCAATTGGTCAGATCGGCCCCGTCCACAACCGCCCATCCCAACTTCGCTGGCTGGAGATTCTCATGAGCATGCGCGATTGCCTGCGCAACTTGAGTGGGTACAAACTTCACATAGGCCTCGTCGGCCGCGCAACCTAGACACATCATGGCCGCCGGGGCGGAATGCGTGTGCGTCGCGCTAATCAGAATCCGATTGGTCGGAATGCCCGTCTCCTTCGTCGCGAGTCGCTTGATTTCGTCGCAGAGCGTTGTGGGGAACATGCACGAATCCACAATCACGATCGCGATGGCTTCCTTGCCGTCGCTGACGACCAGCGACCGTGCAAACAACGGATCGGCGACGCGATTTGCGCTACTCTGCAAGAAACCACCATTCATCAAGGCGGGCAGCGTTTGCGGCGAGATATCCACTGCGGAAGCTCCCGCTCGCACTGACTGTTCTTCAACAGCCAACGATTGGGTCGGACTGGTGAAGACCAGAAGCAGGACGATTCCCGTAAAGAGGTGCGAATGTTTCATGGTGGTTCTTTCATACGGTGCAGTGTGTACTTGTCAAGGCCAATAGGACCACTGTACGAAGGCAGAATATAGCCGTAAAGTCTCTTTAGAACCATCACTAATGGGGCCGCCTTAGTTGATGAAACGACAACAGTTTTCCAACCAGGAACGATGCCCTAAGTGACCCTCGTTATGACCTGATTTCCGCCAATTCATACCTTGAAATGTATGACTCCATTTTAACACCACAGATGCAAATTTTTCACGAATTGGGCCTGAAAAAGTGCTTTTTTTTTGTCGAAAAATGGACATTTATCTGTCCTACGCAAAAATAGAAACGAAGGTAATAATCGGTTGAGTCACGACGTTTTGAAATGCAATTTGGCTCATTGAAAACTATATAGTGTTTGCTTCCAGCTGAGTGATCCCCGGCAAGGTCAGCGTTTTGACGATTATATCGTAATTAGCGCAGACCTCACCTTCTTTGCTTTGCAGTAGCCTCAAAATGATGTCTCAGACATTCAGCCGAGGTACTGGTCACGACATCGCCGCAACTGCCCGACCGGTTCTCAACAAGACGACTGCCTTGATGCGATCAGAAAGCCGTTTGTCTTTGCCTCGCCGGTTGGCCGCTGTAAGGCCATGGATCTCATCCCGAGCTCGTGTAAATACATTTAAGCATCTTTTACGACGTCATACTTTCTGACGTAATCCGGATCAATATCAACGCCGATGCCAGGTCCGGTGGGTACTTTGATCGTTCCATTCTCTAGTCGAAGGGATGACGTTTTGCATTCAATGGGCAAATCTGTATACCCTTTAAACTCGATGTGCGGTCCGGCATTGGGCATACCGGAAACCAGGTGCAGCATGTAGATAAACCCGAATCCGCCAGATAGGTGGGGAATGCATAGTTTACCCATGGCTTTACCCATGCGGGCAGCTTTCAGCGACCGAATCATCCCTCCGAAATAATAGTGATCCGGTTGGACAATATCCAGGCCCTCATTGGCAAGCAGCCAGCGAAACGCATGGACACCATGTTGTTGCTCACCCCCGGCTACGGGGATTGAGAGTGCATCAGCTACCTGTTTGGTGCCCTCAAGCCAATCGAAAAAGACCGGTTCCTCGAAATAGCTGTAGTTGTATTCTTCAAGCAATTTACCGACTCGAATTGCTTCATTCACATCCTCGTAGTAACCATTTGCATCGGCATAGAGCGCCATGTCATCGCCAAAGGCTTCTCGAATGAGCGGAATGATTTCTTCAGTCCTTCCGGCTGGGCCTTTCGCGTCCAGATCCTTAGTCATGAACATGAGTGCACCCACTTTTATCTTAACGGCCTGAGCCTTACTTTTTCTCACCGCCGCTTTAATGAGTGCCACAGATTCCTTAACCGGTTTTTCCCGCCATTCCGTAGCCTGGTAAACAGGAATATGGGTATTGTGAATTTTCCCGAGAAGTTGACCGACGGACTTTCCGGCGATCCGGCCCATCATATCCAATATGGCGAATTCAACGGTGGCCAACGGAATCCCGATAGCCACGCCACCGAATCTGAAATTGAAAGCAAAGACGAGGGCTTTATCGATGAGCTCATCGAGTCGACGGGCATCCTGATTGATAAAGACCGGTTGCACGCGGTTCACAAATATTGGGTAGAGCACATTCATCGTATTGTGGGAAACCGATATGCCTTCGGCTCCATCCTTCGAACGGACCCGACACAAAAAGGATTTTCCGTAGCGCAATAATTCTACGGATTCAATAATGACGGGGTCAACAAACAGCTCCTTTCTAAATACCGGCTCATTCAAGACTGCATCTAGCTTGGCGTAATTAGCATTCTCGGAATCAGCTTCCGGACTGCCGTAAGAAGACAGGGGTAATGCTGCAGCGGTGATTCCACCCGCAAGAGTGGTCGAGATAAAATGTCGTCGATTGGTTTTCATATACCCATCCAGATTGAAATGTCGATTTAGGTTGTCGTTATTCGGCGGTTTTCCGTTAGCAGGGTACGTAAAGCGTTCTAGTGGTGTTTAACGGAATCAAAGAAGTTATGACAAGCCACTTGAAAACCGGCGGACTTCTCAGAATAGGTGCTATAAAGAATATGTTTGTGGAGGTACTTCTGCAGCCACTCAATAGGGTTGATGTTGGACGCCATCCGTGAATCAGATCTGATCATCTTCTCCTTTTTGCTGTTTGAGTTTTCCATATTTCCCTACAAGACGACTGCCCTGATGCATTCAGAAAGCCGTTTGCCATGGCCGCGCCAGTTGGCTGCCTTAAGGCTATGGATCTCATCCTGAGCTGGTGCGTATCCTGTTATTAGTCTACACACGGCCTATTGTCCAATGAAAACCGGATCCAGAGGGCCCGGTTTTGAAATATCCAGCATGTACTTGTCAAGGGCCAATGGGACCACTGTAAGAAGACCTAATTTACCTTTAAAGTCTCTTTAGAAAGATCACTATTGGAACCGCCTTAGTTGATGTAACGACAACAGTTTTCCAACCAGGAGCTATGCCCTAAGTGACCATCTTTATGACCTGAATGACGCCAAGTCATATCTTGATATGTATGACTCCGTATTGG
>JADFHU010000105.1 GCA_022567055.1 Planctomycetota bacterium | reverse complement strand
AGGCCGAAGCACAACGACCCAAAGAACAAGCCCCACAACCGCGATCACAGCCACGGCAGAAATCAGAATGATGAGGCGGCGATCCACGCCTTCAGGTTCTTCGTATTCTTCAAGCGACTCCCGATCGATGTCCTCGTCCGCGGTAGGAGGGATTGAGGTATCGGACGCAGCCGGTGCCTTTTTGATTGAGGGGACAACGACCGGGTTCTTACACTTCGGGCACGCGCCTTTTTTGCCGCCTTGCCTCTCGGGGACGCTGATCTTATGGCCGCAACTCCCGCAAGAAAACTCGATGAGGGTCGACCTTTCCGGCACAACCACACCTCTTCCGCACTTCGGACATTTGCCTTTCTTGCCGGAGTGCTTCTCGTCAACGCTGATGAGCCGGCGGCAGTTTGAACAGGCAAACCTGATCATGGTCTTCTCTTTCTCATCACCTCTTGCTCAAGAGACTTGTCCGAGGGGACATAAGGTCAACCCCTTCTTTAGTCCTTAGCTAAAAGAGGCTATTCAGGCTCATCCTGTCTGAGGCTCTACGCTAACGACTAATCAAGCTCTGCTGCCAAGAGCTTCCCCTATCGGCGGGACCGGCACGCCGAGCACGGCGGCGATGGCCTGTACGAGTTGTGCCTCGCGTGGGGTCACCTTGCCGTCGGCGGCCACGCAGGCCACGCAGGCGGTGAAGATTTGTCGCTTCAACTTCGGGGCCGCCTGGGCCAGGGTCTTCAGGGTAGCGTCGAAGTTGCGCATCGAGCAATCCGACTCGGCAAGCGGTGTGGCCTGGCGGCCGATCGCCGCCATGGCCTTGTCAAAGGCATCTTTGACGTCCGCCTCGGCCGACTGGCCGGCATAGGCCAGCATCGACAGCAGGCCGACCAAGGACGGCAACAGCGGATCGAGCTGCCGGTAGCGAACCGCGATCGGCCGGCTGCGGCCGAACTGCACGTCGAGCTGACCGAGGACTATCGCTCGCACAGCATACTCCAGCAGGTCGACCTTCTGGTCGGCCTTGATCAGGGCCTCGACGTTTTTGCGGAATTTGGAGTACTGATCGGGGGAGAGCGTCTTCAGGGCCGGCAAGGTCGTTTCGACCAGCGGCAGCCGGGCTTCCTGCGGCAGACCGTCGAAGAGCGCGGCCAGCCGCTCGGTCTCCCGATACGACTGCTCTTCGGCTTTGGGCCGCAGGGCGTCAAGCTGCTGCCGGTGCATCTGAGCGTCTTCGCTAAGCAGGACGGCGTAGACCACTGCCCGGGCCCCGTAGGGTTCGGCGGCCGCGTCACGCAGCGGCTCGGGTATGACTTCGAGGATCGCCGCGGCGTAGGCAAGCTGCTCCATGTCCAGCACGCCGATCCGCCCGAGCAGGCCGCCCGGGTCCAACGGCGTCGTGCCGCCGACGCGGACCGCCTTGACCGGTTTGCCCGGCTTCTTCTTAGGCTTGGGCAGCTCAGGGGCGACCTTGACCGGCTTGACCCGCTGGGGAAACTTGCCGTCGAAGGTGGGGTCGATTTGCTGGATTCGCCTGACCAGCGGCGGGTGGGTGGCGAAGAGGTGAAAGCGAAGGCTCCCCAGCGCGCTGCCGAAAAACATGTGGCTGATCTCTTCGGCGTGGGCGTCTTCGATCTTCGAAGACTCCGGCCGCCCACCGATCTTCTTCAGCGCCCCGGCGATGCCTTCCGGCAGCCGTGTGAACTGCACGGCCGAGGCGTCGGCCAGGTACTCACGCTGTCGCGACACGGCGCTTTTGATCAGCTTTCCGAAGAACAGCCCCACCGAGCCGGCCACCAGCAGGCCGACGCCGATGGCCGGGATCATGGCCCCGCCGCCCCTGTGACCTCGGGAGCTGCGGCCCGAGAAAGCCATCGAGCGGAGCACGAACCAGCCGAGAATGGCGATCATCAGGATCCCGTGGAGGATGCCGACCAAGCGGAGGTTCATCCGCATGTCGCCATTGAGAATGTGGCTGAATTCGTGGGCCATCACTCCCTGAAGTTCATCGCGATCGAGGTACTCCAGGCAGCCGCGTGACACGCCGATCACCGCATCGCCCGGTTGGTGCCCCGCGGCGAAGGCGTTGATGCTCGGTTCGTTCGCCATCACGTAGACCGGCGGCACGGGCGTGCCGGAGGCCACCGCCATTTCGTCGACGACGTTCAGCAATCGGCGTTCGGCCGGATCTCGGGTCTGCCGGTCGATCAGCCGTCCGCCCATCATCAGTGCGACTGCCTCGCCACCGGACGCAAGCTGCGAGGTCTTGTAGAGGCTGCCCAGCAGGATCACCCCGATCGTGCCCAGGGCGACCAAGCCGAACAGGCCCGGGCGGAAGGGCGTTTCCATGTAGGGGTTCGGTCCGCCCGGCCGCTCCGGGGCACCCACCAGCGCCAGCACGATCACCACGATGAAGTAGATCGCCACCACCATGGCCACCACGGCCAGGATGAAATACGCGATCAGCCGACCTGTGCGGCGCCGGGCGGCGTCCTGCTGCTCGAAAAAGTCCATGACCGTCTCCCGGACACTAGTCGAACGAAACCTTGGGCGCTTCGCGCTGCCGCTCTTCCTCGATCTCGAACAGATCGGCCTGCTGGAAATTGAACGTCCCGGCCAAGAGCACGTTGGGGAACGTTTCCCGCGCCGTGTTATAGCGCATCACGGCGTCGTTGTAGGCCTGGCGGGAGAAGGCTACCTTGTTCTCGGTCGAGGCAAGCTCCTCCTGAACCGACATCATGTTCTGGTTGGCCTTCAGGTCGGGGTAGTTTTCAGACAAGGCGAACAGCCGCCCCAGGGTACCGGTCAGTTGGCCTTCGGCCCTGCCGAGCGATTTCATGGCCTTCGGGTCACCCGGGTTTTCGGCCGCTGCCTGACCGGCAGTGACGGCCTGGTTTCGAGCCTGGATGACCGCCTCGAGGGTCTCCCGCTCGTGCTTCATGTAGCCCTTGGCCACCTCAATCAGGTTGGGAATCAGGTCGTAGCGGCGTTTGAGTTGCACGTCGATTTGGGCAAACCCGTTCTTGTAGCGGTTCCGCAGGGCAACCAGCTTGTTGTAGATGCCGATCACCATCAGGGCAAGCAACGCGAAGATGACCCCCACGGCGATCAGGATCCATGCTTGAGTTCCCATGTTCACGCTCCCTTCCAGGTTAAGTTTAGGTCGATCTGCTTTGGCCCGGTCCACCGCGTGTAGCGCCGGTCCCTAACACTCACACACTCATGTTATCCGGAAAACACTAAATCCTCAGATCACATCACGGTCTTACAGGATAAGAATACAGAGCCGAATGGACGACATCAATAGAAAACCCCGTGAGATGCAATTAACATTCCCACCTGAATCCTTCTGTATCAGCGACATACGGCAGTCAGGGATGAAAGTGTTTGCCTGGTTCAAAACCATACCGGCATGGGTACCAGTCTGCCCACCCCCTTCGTTGTCGTAATCGATTAACTTGATAGAGCCAATTCGCCGTTTCGATTACGACAACGACGACGATGGACAGTGTGACCGTGAACTGAACCAGGCCAAGTATTTGCCCGTGAGGTGCGGATTTCGTAGTGGGGCCGCACCATGAATGAGAGACTGTGGCTCCCGCTCGTCACTTGTCTGGCCTATTGCATCGGTAAATCCAGCGTGAAGAACATGCTCATTAAAAAGAGCTATGATCCTGAACCAGATTTTAACCGTCAGATCAACCTGGCATGAATTCATCCGAAGTCATTGAGACCTATTTGCCGCCTGTGACTTTTTCACGCCAGAGCTACTTGTTGAGTGAGAACTGATCCGATGCACAGTTTTCTCCGTCATGGAACTCTGTACAAGGAGAGTGTTCTTTGCTCCAGTCAAGCCCCAACCTGACGGTAATGACCTGGTGCATTTCTTCTCTTGAACCGTCCTATCTCGGATCTCCTGGGAATGCTCACGCGTCCCTTTGGCGGGGCGCTACTGCTGGTCCTGCCGTTGGCGATCCTCTCTCAGGTCCGGGCCATCATGGGCAAAAGAATGGATCGTCGAGGACTATCTAATCCGTGTCATGACACAAAGGCGTGCAGTCTCTACATTGCATCAAATTCGAGACTTAAAGGAGTCTCATCCACTAGGATGCCGGTTTGTTCCCGGAGTTCGGGCAGGAGGGCCTTGGTGGCCCAGAAGGTCCCCAAATCGAGCGTGTTGACGATCCTCATCATGCGAATCTGATCGGGGATGGGGACTTGATTCAAGACCGTTTCCAGGGCGACACGATCGTTTTCCAGTGCCACGGGCAATCTCGCGGCACGCGGAACGTTGGCCGTGAGGCAATTGGTATAGGTGGCTTCAAGGTCGATCGCGTCAATGACCCTGCGCGTGGTCAGATCGACTGAGCCAATCCCCGTCGCATTGCCATGCGAGGGTTTGGTAATATCGAGCACCACAATCGCACGATAGTCGGGCGTGCGGGGTCCGCCGTCTTGTCGCCAGAATCCTGTCACGTTTGGATCGAGACCGGCGCCGCTGATGTCTTTTCCCATTTCATCGACCAACAGTACATCCAGATCGTCGATCGGGATGCGCGGCAGCAGAGCGCGTGCCGTCTTCAGGAGTCCGCTGTCTGTCGCGACGAACTCATGAGGATGCGCCAATCTGAGACAATCTATCCCTCCAGAGGCGTTCTCCACAATCGCCAACCCACACAGGACTGGGGCCTTTTCGAGGATCTTCATGGCTGCGGGAACGATTGAATGGCCCAGACCGAATCTGTGCATGTTCGAAGCGCCGGGTTGTCGACCGCAGCCAATGGCCAACATCTTGCAGAGACCCGACTCCACCTCCCCGCGAAAGGATGTGTGCGGTTTGACTCGATTGATGACGACCAGGTGATCCGATTCCAGGGCGTCCCTGGAAAAGAGTATCTCGGCACCGGAGTCCAGACAGCCCAGGGAAACCACTTCCATATTTGAAATGATTGGCGCCCCCATGGCAGCTTCCGTGATACCGAGATCGTGCAGTAGGGTGGCCTGTCCTTCGGCTGTGGCCCCACCATGGGAGCCCATGGCCGGGATGATGAAGGGTTTTAGTCCGATTACTTTGAGTTGGCTAATGACGGACGCCACGATCGTTTCGAGATGGTGAATGCCTCGGGAACCGACCGCCACGGCTACGCTTTGACCGGCCTGTACTTCTTCGCCGGCCCTGAGACAGTCGAACTGTTGGCGCACGGCTTCGGGCAGATCCTGAATGGAATCGGATTCAAACTGCTGCTGAATTCGGTAGAGAGGGGGCAGATTCATGGTGGTCGTTGGTCCTATTGCGTGTACCAAGCCGGTGTTCCAAACCAGTCGTGCATCTCTTTTTCGAACGGTGTCACGATGTCGGGCGCTTCGGGCAAATGGCCGCGATCACCCGTTTCAGAAATCCACGTGTCGAGTGCGGCGCGCAGGCGCAGCAAGGCCTCACGAGGAGGGCCACCGACCGAGTCGGCGAGGTTGTCGATTTCATGCGGATCTGTGACGGTGTCGTACAACTGTTCGGTGGGGAAAGGCTTCATTAGATCAGCCGGCGGGCCTTTCAACTTGCCTTCGGCAAACAGGGACCGCATGAGTGGCTTGACCAGGAAACACTTCTCTTTGTAACGGTTCAGCGTGGTAAAACCGGCGCCGGGTGTGAAGTTACGGATGTAGTGATAGCGTCGGTCACGGACCGAACGGAGACGCACCACGGTTTCATCGATGCGATCACGTGCACTGAAGGCATAGGTCCGGGCCGGATCGGCGCGATCGCCCAAGAAGATGCGACTGTGCATACCGGGCGGACGCTCGATACCCGCCATCCAGAGCGTGGTGGCCGTGATGTCCAGCAAGCTGATCACCTGCCTGTTGACGGAACCGGGCTGGAACTGGGGAGGCGCCGCATAGTCCTTGGGCCACTTGAGAATCATGGGAACGTGCAGTCCGCTGTCCCAACACCAGTGAATGCCACGCGCCGTAAGACGCCCATTGTCGGCAAAGAAGAGAATGACGGTGTTGTCGGCAAGACCGTCGGCCTTCAGTTGATCCAGAATCCAGCCCACGCGAACATCCAAACCGGAAACAGAATTCAAATACCGCGCCCACTCTTGGCGGGTGATGTCATGATCGGGATAGTAGGGCGGGGGGGTGACGTTCTTTGGCGTTGCGATCTGCGGATGCCACTCCTCACCGACCCACTTCACGCGGGGCTTTTCCGAGGACCTACGATCGTAGATATCGTATTCCGCTTCGGGGGTATTGATCTGGGCGAAGAAAGGTTGGCGCTGCTTTAACTCCGACCATTCCTTGGACTGATAAATCGGTCCCTCGTTGACGAAGTTCAGATCCAACTTGCCCGTCCCCACGACGCGTTCGCCGATATGGGTGATATTCGCGGTGTAGTAACCGGCATCCCGCAGCCAATGCGTGATGGGTCTGACGCCCGCGGGAAGGCGAAAGTCATCCTGGCGATGCGAGCGCATATGATGGGTATCGGTCGATGTCTGATACAGTCCGGTCATGAACGCCGATCGGCTGGGGGCACAGACGGGCGAGGTAGAGAACACCTTGTCGTAGCGTATCCCGGCCGCCGCCAGTCGATCCAGATTCGGCGTGTGTACCTGTTTGGCGCCATAGCATCCGAGATCCAGGGAAAAATTCTCACCCACGATCCAAAGGATATTGGGTGGCTTCGTGACCGTTTCGGACACCTCGGCATTGGCTTGAATCATTGACCAGCCACCCGACATTACCGTCAGGAAGGCGATGAACACGCGTTTGGAAGCCGTCATTGGAATCAGCATACTGATTTCCTTACTCAAGACACAAAACCCAGTGTATTCCACCTTGATTCGTCATCCTCTCTGGTGATACAATCTCATATGGAATCTGAATCAATCATCCTACCAGATTAAAGGATCTACGCACATGGCCCGATTTAACTACGCTATTCTGCCTCTGTTTTTTTTCATTCACTGCAGCGCTACTCTAGAGGCGGCTGACCGGCCAAACCTTCTCTTGATCACAGTGGACGACATGAGCGCCGATTCCATCGGGGTGTTCGGCTGTAAGTTGGCCCATACGACTCCGAACATCGATCGCCTCGCCGACCAGGGCCTGCGCTTCACCAAGGCCCATGTCGTGGTCGGAAACTGCATGCCCTCGCGGAACGTGATGTGGTCCGGCCGCTATCCGCACAACAACGGCGTCGAAGGCTTCTATCAAGTGAAAAACCCCGGCTACCCGGTCCTGGTGGACTTGATGAAGGAGGCCGGCTATTTCACGGCCATTCGTCACAAGGTATCTCACTCGACGCCTTACCATCCCTACGCGTGGGACCTGGTCCTCGACACCTTGCCCGATGGATCGAAGGCACACGTCAAGGACGCCCCGTCTTACGGCGTTTCCACCAGGCGGGGGATTAAAGCCGCCAGGGCCGCGGGCAAGCCCTTTTGCCTGATGATCAACATCGCCGATCCACACAAGCCCTTTCACGCGCAGGGCCGCAGGGGTGAGACCGTTCCCGACCGACACACGCCCTCCCGCGTCTTCACACCCGGGCAGACGCCCATACCCGGCTTTCTCTTCGACGATCCGGTGGTGTCTAAGGAACTGGCCCACTACTACGCGTCGGTGCGCCGCGCCGACGACGGCGTGGGGCACGTTCTCGAGGCGCTACGGGACGCCGGTGCCGTCGATAATACTTTGGTGATGTTCTTTTCCGATCACGGGATGGCCTTGCCCTTTGCCAAGACACAGCTCTACCACCACAGCACGCACACACCCCTCATTGTTCGCTGGCCGGGCGTCACGGCATCCGGCGCCCGGGACGACGAGCACATGGTCTCGGCGGTGGACTTCCTGCCCACGCTGCTGGATGTTGCCGGTGTTCGGCATCCCGCCGGCATCGACGGACGATCCTTCGCGCCGTTGCTGAGGGGAGAGAAACAGGAACGCCGCGCCATGGTCTTCAAGGAATACAACGAAAACGCGGGCGCTTCCCGCGACCCCATGCGCGCCGTGCAGACCAAACGTCTCCTCTATCTGTTCAACCCCTGGTCCAACGGTGAGCGGGTGATGGCCACGGCGACCAACGGCACGCCGACCTATCGCCGTATGGCGGAATTGGCCCGAGTAGACGAGGCCATCGCGGCCCGCCACGACCTGTACCAGCATCGTGTCGTCGAAGAACTCTACGACGTCGAAAAGGACCCCGACTGCCTGATGAATCTCAGCGCCGAACCTGCTCAGCAGCAGGCCTTGGCTGGATTGCGAGAAGCGCTCGACGCGTGGATGGTCGAGACGGGGGACCACATGCTGGACGTCTTTCGCCACCGGGACAATCCCGCGGTACGCGAGGCCTATGTGCTGCAGAAGGAACGGGAGGCGGCCGAACGCCGGGCCCAGAAGCGTAAGACGCAAAAGCGACCCGCCAAGACTCGCAAGAAGAAACGGACCGATCTGATCGGGCTCGAGATGCCCGAATCCATTCAGGCCGGCAGGCCGGTGACGGTGAAATTGCGCCATACCCTCGAGAACAGCTTGGGCGAACAACTGGTCCACGTCACGCTAAAGGCCGGTCTGGCAGCCAAACGTGTCGATCGCAAGGTCGTGAGGGATCGGTAACAAATAAGTTCGGCACTAAAAGAAGGAGATTCAATGAAGGCAGAATTCACAGCAATTATAGAAGCCGCACCCGAGGGCGGCTACTGGGCTATTTGCCCGGAGGTCCCTGGCGCCAACGGACAGGGTGAGACGATCGAGGAATCCAAGAATAGTTTGCGGCAGGCTATCGAATTGATTCTGGAAGATCGTAGGGCAGACATCCTACGCGGATTGCCGGACGACGTCATCCAGGAAAAGGTGCAGATAGGATGAAACGGCGGGATCTGGAACGTAGATTGCGGATTGCCGGTTGCTATCTGAAGCCGCTCACAAGGTCTCGTTAGTGTTGCCTTTTCGCTTTTTCTATGTTACAGAGTGGCTGCCACGATGGCTGGGAATTCCGTTAAAATAGGAAAGATCTTGAGAGACTTCGTTCTCACGTTGCTGATTTCACTACCAGTGATATCGAGAACGGGATCTCTAGTTTTGGACCAAGTCCGGGGATTTATGGCCTGAAATGGTCTCGATTTGTCGGCTCAATATCCTGTGATATGGAGAAATAATTCTTGATAATCAATTTTAGGAGCTTAAGCCGGATACAACTATGGGATCACATCTACACGTATATCTAACCATGGCGAAGGAAGCGATGGATGAATCAGATCGAATCGGTGACGCACAGACGAGACCAAAGCCTCACGGTGAGCCTGGTTCGATCATAACCTACGATCCTAAACATAGATCCTTTAAAAACAGCCTTATTGCTATAGCATTCGCCGGCATGTATCTCGATACACTCTTGTATATTACGGGAATGAATCGGCTTGGCAAAGTAGCATATGACAGAATTGACCGAAAGTGCTATGAAGACAAACTTGTTGCTCTAGGAATTAGAGACTCAAATATTCCTTCAGCGTGCGCCCGATTTCGAACATGCCGCAATGAACTTGTGCATGAGAGGGCATTTCAAGAAAGTGAATCATGGGCTGCACAGGTTGAGGCACGTAAAGCGATTGATTTGATTGATCAAATAACTGAACTCTTAGAATAGACGAGCCTAACATCTGGCATCATTGAGACCACTCGCAAGCTCGCGTCTCATGAGCCAGTGCGTTGGCAGGGACCATAATGGATTCACAGTCCACAGAAGAGAGAGACATTCAGGATGATCAAGGGGAAGGCACACCTGTTTGTATCAAGTGCTTTCAGCCTGTTGATCCACTTTCCAACTACTGCTCTAATTGCGGTGGTGACACAGGTAACTTCACGCATTACCTACCTTTTGTAAATATTCGCTGGCAAGCAAGTGTTTGGGGGCAAGCGTGGCGGCAGGTATGGTCTCCTGATGTTTCGACTCTAGGCCGGCTATTCAGATTCGTCATGATAGTATGGATGGTTCCGATCACGTTGATTGGTTTATTGTTCAAGTCAAGCCATGAGCTAGACAAGTCACAGTGCCAACATGGCCCTGCTGCGGACTCCGGGGAGGCCCCGGATCCGCAGGGCTAAGCGTCATCAAGTCAAGGAAAACACCAAATGAAAAAAGGCGATCACATCAGAGTTAGAAATGGAACGAAGGACCCGGACTTTAAAGGGAAAGATTTGTCTGGTTATACCGGCACTATTGAAGAGATTGTTGACGACAATTTGGTTGGAATTCTGTGGGATGAAGCTACATTGCAGAGGTTTGATGCCAAGTTCATAGAGAAGTGTGAAAGGAAAAATCTGGATCATAGAGGAATGGCCCTTAGTATAGATGACATTGAGATGATTGGACCAAGGCTGATAACATCCGGGTTCAACGTGAACGACCTTATCACGACCACGCCTGTGGGCATTATTGAGCGTGGCTGGAAATACTTGAAAGGCAAACTGCTTCGTTGTCGTTCGACGGAGGGCTCAAACGTGATCAAGGAATTTGAAATTGAGAATTGAGAACTTGAAATTGTTCGGCCACCCCCAATTCTCAATTTGCACTTCTCACTTCTCAATTTCCACTTTCCCTACCCTATGGTTTTGCACGCCCTAACGATACGCCCAGCCTGCCACCATGTAGTCAAGATCTTCGGTGCCGTCTTGGGGGACGAAGGTGCCGTAGTTGGTGCCGCCCTGCTCGATCAGCTTGTTGATGTGATCTTTGGTGGAGGGGTTGCGCCATTTGCGCACCTGGGCATGTCCGTCGCAGAAACCCAGGATGCTGCTGTCACCGTGATTGACCGCCACGGGCACCCACCAGGCCCATGTCGTGTTACCGTATTCGGGGGCACCCAGGAGGAATCTTCCATTGGAATTCCAATTCCTCATCTCGGCGCATTCCACGAACACGTAGCGCGTGCTGGGCGATCTGATCTCTGAATACTTGCGAATCTGCTTCCCGTAGCGGGCGTTGCTTCTGTTAGGCCAGCCGTAGAGGCAGCCGGGAACCTGATAGGTCGCAAAGAGTTTTGACCCATCGAACAGGCTACTTCTCACGTTGTCGGCGGGGCAATGGTAGGCATCGGCATCCTTCACGTAAGGATACAACACTCCCGCTTCAATGCCTCTTATTTCGTCTTCGTCGGTGACTGGGGGTGCCGTGCGTGTCATGTCTGAGTTGGGAAAAGGCGCCCCATCCTGGCCGCGCGGGCGGCCGATCCATCCCACCAGGGTGCCGTCGTCATCCCTTGCTTCCATGGTGGCGCTCATGATTCGGCCGTCGTTTTCGTATTGGTATAGGGTCCAGCCCAAGGCGAG
>JADFHU010000742.1 GCA_022567055.1 Planctomycetota bacterium | reverse complement strand
CCCTTGATGGCAAACGGGATTTGGCTAATGGAATTCAAGATATCCAGGCTACATCGTGCACGCAGATGCCTAAACCGCTGCAAACTGCGGTGTTACGGTAGGCATCACGGTGGTCCCATTGTCGCTTGACTAGCGCAGATGTTCAATGTTGCTTGCCACCAGATACTACCATAGAATTCATATCAAATCGATCGTCAGGAAGCTTATAGTTGCCGTTGGAAGTTAAATAGAAGCCAAATAAAAAGAACATGAAAATGTGAGTCAGATTATGAACCCAGAGAAGCAGTTTACTAGAAGAGAAGTCCTTGCTTCGCTTGCAACAAGCACTCTCGCGGCCAGCGCGGTGATTGGATCAGGTGGCATTCTATCCACGGGGTGCCGATTCCCCGAAAGCGCCAATGGAACGCGACCCAAGAAACCGGTGCTAATGAAAGTAGGCTGTCAACACGGTGGTACCGGGAAAAAGAATTTGGAGTATTTGGCCCGGCATGGTGTATTTAATATGGATGGCGGTTCGCCGAAATTCATCGAAGGAGTTGGTTGGGATCTGGAAGATTCATTGGCAAAAAAAGAGGCTTGTGATAAATATGGCATCAGTCTGGATGCCTATCATCTGCCGCTTTCTTCTGCTGGAATTGAGCGAGTGGCCATGCCCAATATCATGCTGGGGAAAAGTCCCGCACGAGACCGTGAAATTGAAATGATTCAACAAATGATCTCCGTGGCGGGTAAGTCAGGTGTGAAAGTACTGCAATACAACACCACAATACACGTCATTTTGAGGACCGGGAGAACACGTGACCCCGCGCGCGGCAATGCGACCTATAGCACTTGGGACTATGAAGAGGCCTTGAGGCGAAATGAGCCGACCACGATCGCTGGGAAAGTATCTATTGACGAAGTTTATGAGCGGATCACTTATTTGCTTGATAGAATTCTTCCGACAGCAGAGGAGTATGGTGTCAAACTGGCCAACCATATTGCCGATCCGCCGGCTCCAGTGGGTTATCGTGGTATTACGCGATGGAATAGCCCTGACGTATTTGAGGGCATCAGGCGCTTCTCGACGCTTTATGACAGCCCGTCGCACGGTTTTAATTTGTGCTTGGGATCGACGGCGGAGGGTTTAAAGGACCCGAGAACTGAGATAGTGCCAATCATTAGATGGGTGGGGGACAGAAACCAGATATTCAATATTCACATGCGCAATATTCGAGGGGGTTGGAACAATTTCCAGGAAGTTTATCCGGACAATGGTGACATGGATTTTGTAGAAGTAGTGAGGGCGTTGCGAGATGTGGGTTATTCGGGAATGGTGATGCCGGATCATATCCCGCAACACGAGGACCCAGGCAGCGGCTCTGAGGGCCATGCTTTTGCTTTTGGATATATCAAAGCACTCATCCAGGCAGTGGCAAGTGAGGTTTAGGTTAATGGTCAAACCCGCGTCATAATGAAACCGATTGACGGGCGGGAGTCATAGTCCCTCTTTCCTGGTCTGGGCATGCTATGGGAATGGCAAGAAATAACTTGGACTTTTGAATGCCCAATTGCACCCCATCTTTGATCGCTTCTCAATCACGAAATCCGCGACGTAGGACAGCTACGCCTGTGGTTTCGCTCAATCGGGCGCGACCAAATATGGGGCACACTTGGACCCCAAATTGTCCAACTTATTTCTTGCCGATCCCTATGAACTCAAGGATGAGCCGAGTCATGATTCTCCATGTCGCTTGCTCCAGAATACTCCGGCAATTTAGAGCCCCTACGCAAAATGATCGTCGCACCGAGAGCGAGCGTTTCGTGCCTCTGGCAAGGAAGGCGAAGCAGGCCATCCGAGGATGGTCGATGCAGCCTGACGCCGTCCAGAGGGAAAAAAGCCGCTCGAATGCAGAGTCATCTTGGTAGGTGCTCTTAGTCCATCAAGGATGCTCAGGGAGTCTACAGGAGCCGTTGAGATTAAACATGTTCGATTTCATGAATAGACAGGCACTCCTACCGGGCGATGCAATGACTACCCATTGTTTGACGTTGTTGGAATGGTAAGGGAATAACGATGGCTAAATCTGAATGCTTTATTCCTCTGGATTTTGAGAGGCAGGACGAAGCATCCATGAAACAGGAATCACAGGCCTTTTATCGACTCATGTCGCGGCGACGGACGGTACGTGATTTCTCCGATCAGAATCTGCCCCGAGTGGTATTAGAAAATGCCCTTCTGGCAGCAGGTACCGCACCCAGTGGGGCGAATATGCAGCCCTGGCATTTTGTCGTTGTTTTGGACAAAGCGGTGAAAAAGCGTATTCGCGAAGCGGCTGAGATCGAAGAACGGAAACTGTACGCACATCGTGCTAGTGAGGAGTGGATACAAGCACTAGTGCCGCTCGGGACGGATGCTAACAAGCCATTCTTGGAGAAGGCGCCGGCTCTGATCGCCATATTTGTGAAAAACTTCACCGTCGATAAGCTTGGCGAAAAACACAAGAATTACTATGCCGTCGAGTCTGTCGGGATAGCAACCGGACTTCTAATAACGGCCTTGCACAAAGCCGGCCTGGCAACACTTACGCACACCCCCAGTCCGATGAAATTTCTCAACAAAATACTGAAACGCCCGAACTACGAACGGCCATTCCTGTTACTAGTGTGCGGTTACCCGGCCATCGACGCCGTGGTCCCTGAATTAAAAAGGCGAACGCTAAAGGAGATTTCGACCTTTATCTAGCAATCCTAAAAAAGTGAAAGCCACGACGATCAATGGCACAGTAGGATCGATAATGGGTCCACCGTGGCCGACGCTCAGGTCGCCAACCTTGTTTCGCAGAGTGGGAAGCGGCGTATTAAGGGATCGGCAAGAAATAAGTTGGACAATTTGGGGTCCAAGTGTGCCCCATATTTGGTCGCGCCCGATTGAGCGAAACCACAGGCGTAGCTGTCCTACGTCGCGGATTTCGCGATTGAGAAGCGATC
>JADFHU010000104.1 GCA_022567055.1 Planctomycetota bacterium | reverse complement strand
TCTGGTCGAATTCAAGACGACCGGGATCAAAGGTGCTCGCGTCCTGCCCCTGGCTGACCAGCACCCCCTTGGCATCTGCTGTACTGGCGTCGCTGACATCATCAAACAGGGTTCCAAAGTAGACATTGTGCTTTTCGGCAGTCACTCCCGAATTCCAGCTTAGGACTACATCATCGCGTGGCGAATCGGGCTGCCCATCAGCCGGGTCTGGTCCCGAGGCGAAGGGGTTCCTGATCAGCGCCTCTTTTCCCTGTACCATGTTTGTCTTGACTTCTTCTGCGCTGATACCTCTGTTCCATATCCTGACCTCGTCAATCACGCCGGTCCAAAATTCATTCAGAGTGTTCCCCGCGGCAGTGACGATGTTGCCGACCACCAGCGGATCCGGCGTAACGACGATGCTGCCACTTGCCGACGTTGTGCCGATGGGCTCGCCGTCCAGGTAGAGTGTCATCTCTTGGCCCACACGGGTCCCAGTGACATGATACCATGTGTCCTCTACCAGTATGGGTCCGCGGATGGACTGCCAGCCGCCGATATTAAGTGAGAAACGCAGCACGCCCGTGTTATCCGTTCGGATGTCATAGGAAAACGTGGTCTGCCCCAAAACACTCGTGGGTGACTTCCCCATGATGGTCCGCCAATCCGCCATTAGATTGGGTCCCGGCCTTATCCAAGCCATCATGGTGATTTCGTCCACGATATCCAGCGTCGCGTTGCCCGGCACCACCACTTGATCATCCGTCGCATCGAAGTTCAGGGCCGTGCCGAACTGACCCGGGACGAACTCCGGATCGCCCTCCAGCGTGCCATTATTCATGAATTGAGAATGGTCCTCTACCTCCGGTCCCGTGGCATCATCAAACGAGAAAAACAGAACCATCGTAGGGTCCTGCGCATGCAGAGTGGACGACAGAATCAGCAAGGCAAAGGGCAGCGCGATGCGTAGTTGCTTGCTCAGTTGTAAAGCCATCTTCATTCCTCCTTACCAAAAATACAAACGTTATGCTGACTGAGAGTCTTTGGGAGTCAAAGCCGAACTCATTGCTGCGACAACCATCGTACTAACAATGCCTGACAAATGCAATCCCGGGTGGTCCAGGCGTTCCCTGGGATAGGTTCACGCTAGGAATCTTTGCTGAATGTCTTCTGTGGGGATCATGCAGGTATCAAGCCGACCAAACCAACGGTATCGGTTTCTCGCGATCACCCCGTAGACCCAATCTCGTAGCGGCCTGGGCACAATGTGGAATACTGTGAACATTCGCCACACGCCCCCGAATGGCTTGACGATTTCAAAAGCCGCGGCGCTGCGAACAAAAGTCTGTCCACCGCTGAGAAGCACTAGCGTCTGAAAGTCGTCCGGGTCAAATCCGGCAGCCCCGTAAAGCTTTCTCCCCAGCTCGGACTGGATCGAGAGGAACTTGAAAACCGCCTCTCTGTCGTGCCGAATGATAAACTGGACCGACGACGTGCAGAGATTGCAGACGCCATCGAACAGGATGATGTTTTCGTATTCAGGGGTCACGGCATTGAACGCTCCAATGAAACGGCATCGCCTTCGCCGGTTTGTCCGGTACGGCGCTTACCGGCAATCATTATCGATCGAGCTATGAACCAGTTTCGGACGAACCGTCATACTAAACCCCAACGTTGCATAAATATCAGGGTATGCCTTCGGCATACGTAAGGTGTTTTTACCACAGAGGACGCAGAGGCCACAGAGAGGCTATCGCCGCAGTTGTTCTCTTTGTTTTCTCTGTGACCTCTGTGCCCTCTGTGGTTCAATTCTTTCTTAGTTCCGGCCGAAGGCCGGGCTGTGACCTAAGTGCTCTCTGTGGTGTATCATATACCTCACCGAAGGTGAGATCAACAACCAACGTAGTCAAGCGAGCGTTACAGGGCATGCGCTATGAATGTCCTCGTTCAAAAAAGTTCTAAGTGTTCAAGTATGCACCTAAGGGTAAACTGAAAATCGGACAGGTACTATACCAAAAAAACTGGTAACCGTTCACGGAACAAGGGATTGACAAGTGATGGCAAGGGTGTTTTGAACCGTGGAATATCGAACAAGACCAGCAGAATGTCGAAGGATCGTTAACTTCACCATTGGACATTCCTTGTTCGATATTCTGCGGTTCATTTCTGCTCGGAATGATCGGTGAGCGGCTACAGAAACTGAAACGCCCTTCCTCGAATAAACCGGGCCCTGCGCGTGGAAGTCCGGGACGGGACACGGTAAGGAACGTCCGTATAGACTCCCGAGTTGCCGACCATCCTACTTGAAATGTCTCTATGTATCTGCGATAATGAGCACACCTGTTGGGAGTCACCATGACGGACGTAACGCGCATACTCAATGCGATTGAACAGGGCGATGAGAGGGACACGGAGCGGCTCCTCCCTCTGGTTTACGAGGAGCTGCGTCTATTGGCGGCAAGCAAGTTGTCCCAAGAAAAGCCAGGTCAGACGCTCCAGGCCACGGCATTGGTACACGAGGCCTATATCCGCCTCGTGGGGGATGAATTGCAGGACTGGAACAGTCGCGGCCATTTCTTTGCCGCGGCGGCCGAAGCCATGCGTCGCATTCTCGTGGAAAACGCCAGAACCAAGAAGTCGCTACGCCGAGGAGGAAACCATCAACGGATCGAGTTCGTCGACACCGACTTACCCATCCAGGGCGATGTCGATGAGATTCTGGCACTGGACGAGTCGCTGGCGAAACTGTCGACCGAAAACAAGGCCGTAGCGGACATTGTCCAGCTATACTACTTCGCGGGTCTTACCCTGGATCAAGTGGCCTTGGCCCAAAACACATCACGGCCCACGGTGGCAAAACGCCTGGCCTACGGTCGGGCTTGGCTCCAGAGGGAGCTGCAGCAGTAAAGTTTCTCACAGAGAATTCTACCCTATTTTCGGAGATCTTTTCTTAAAATGAACCACAGAGTTCACACACCGGCCTTCGGCTGGAACCCAAAAAAGATTTGAACCACAGAGGACACCGAGGACACAGCCCGGCCTCCGGCCGGAACCAAAAAAGGATTCACCACAGAGAAAACTGAGGGCACAGAGAAAAGAAAAGAGGAAAGCAGTGGCGATAGCCTCTCTGTGACCTCAGTTTTCTCTGTGGTGAAATACCGTACATATGCCGAAGGCATATGCTGACACTAAGCAACTGATGGCAAAAGGGATACGACAACATCAGTGACATTATCTGGAAAAGAATTCCAGTTCTTGCGACCTTGTAACGTACTTTCCGCACATCGAAAAAGCAATAATTCCGGATTTTACACATCCGCTATCTTGCCCAATAAACCCTCTCGGGGATGCCTAGGAAATCGAGGATCATCTGCTGTACTGCCGTTAAGTCGTCACGATATTCCGTCACTTCTTTTGATGAAGAACTTAACGTATAGGTGGACACATCTTCAAAGATTCCCATGATTTTAGCGGTTGTCGGATGGCTTGCGTCACGATCTTCCGGGTACAAGGCGATCGCCGGAATGTTACGGTCAGCCATTTGACTTCGCACTTGACGTTCAATAAGAGCTTGGATCATCAAGGCGATAAAGAACGCAAACATCGTCGCCTCAATACGTTCTAGCTTTTTGAACAGCAGAGGCGCACCATGGTGAACGTGCTTGAATTGTTGAAATCGCTTTTCTAGGCGAGGTTGATACTTGTAGGCCCGTAATACCTCTTTCGCTATGATGTTCTTGTCAGTACACAACAAGGGAAAAACGCCATCCGTGCGAGCTTCCTCACGCAGCCGTGTGGTGTTGCGAGTCCAGCGTAGAGCATACACCTTCTTGAGGATCCGCTTGTATTGGGTGTTTTTGCCAGGGCGACCTCTTCCTTTTTGCTTACGTGTTTCTTCGTACACGGTACCGATGTCAACATGATAAAAAGGCTCGACCCGATAGTGGGCGACAAGCGCATCGCAGGCTTCTTGGATAGCTTCTTTCGTCTTAAGCTTCCGCATATTGATCTTGCCATTTAACGCCATCAAGGCCTCTTCGGTTCTGCGAAGACGTTTCTCGCGAGCTTGACGATCTCGCTGGCGTTTCTCACTCGAATAGATCCAGTGGATTCGGTAGCCTCTTTTCTCCGTGAGATGGGTCCCCGTAAACACAGAGAAGTATTCCTTCTCTGTATCACTTCCGGGTTTAGTGCGTCGCCAGATTTCTTTCTTCGCTTTTGGGCCCTTTCGAAGGGCGTCCTTGAAGGATGCCACTTCAGACCAGGTATCCGGCATCATGGTAATGGCTCGGCCGTGGTTGCTTTCAATATGATGTAATTGCTCATCGGTACATAACTTAGCGTCTGCGACGTACAAAAAGCCTGGATTGGGCTGGATACGACACAAGGTATTCCATGTTTCAATATGCGTCGTATCATCTGTACGGTTGCCTGGATAGGTTTTTTGGTGAACAGGCACCGCCCCATCCGAACAGATGCTGAGGCTGTACACCAACTGTTTCAAATCCGGTCGGTGGTCCTTGCTGTGTCCGTTTTTGAGTTCAAATCCCGTGTCCGTTTTCCCGGGATACCTTCCCCAGGCCTTGATTGTCGTCGAATCGTTGTGTATACGATCCAACTTTAGATCAAACGTGTGGACCACCTCGATCACCAGTTGGGTCATCAGCGTGGCACGATCGGCCTTGTACAACTTATCCAAGGCACGGCCAAACCGATCATCCGTAAACTTGCCTCTGTATAAGGCCTTGTCCCCTAGGCAGCGAGGATCCAAGGACTGAACCCATTGCTCAAGTTCGTAGAGGGGCTGTTTTCCCCAGGTCAGATTGATAATCAACAGGATGAGCGTGTCGACGGCAGGAAACGTTTCATTTCCGTGTACGCCGATAGCGTGGTGCAGAATCTGGCGTAGATTCATACGCTCGATGATGTCAACAATAAGCGGCAGGCCCGCTACTTTGTGTCGCGTCAGTTTTTCATTGCGTTTGTTGTTATCATTCATCCCCGAGCATATACACGAAATTATTCAGGAGCGCAAGTGTCTTCTTTATGTTTTTAGCATTTTTTCTTGTTTTTTTTCTTTTCTCTGCTACGACTGATAGCCGAAGCATCAGGAACACCCGATGCAAAGAACTTTAGTCATCGAGATCAGATCAGGTCAAAAAGATGTACATTAGCAGCGTAGTTCGGAAGATCGACATCGTGACAGTTCCGAAGAACGAATATCGACGCCAGGCCTGGCTTTGCGTAACTGACCGTTTCATCGCTACTTAGGCCCCCCGTAAATCGGGAAAAGCCCGATTTCATTTGTGCGGAAAGTACGTTTCAAGATATATCGCGAAGAAATATTTGGCAAGATTGGTAAATTCTTTGGAATGCAAGATATAGTCATAGAAGATCCTTTATTTGATGAGAAATTTATCATTAAGGGGAACAATGAAGAAAAAATAAAGGGTTTGCTATTGGATGAAAACATAAAAGATCTCATTGAGTTACAGCCAAATATAAGTTTTGAAATAAAAGATGATGAAGGTTGGTTTGGTCAACAATTCTCTGAAGGCGTAGATATATTGTATTTTCAATCTGTAGGCGTTATCAAGGAAACAAAATTGCTAAAGGGATTATTTTATCTATTTTCAACCACATTAGAACGATTGGTACAAATTGATTCAGCTTATGAAAATGATCCAAATATTAAGTTAAAATAAAAATGGCTAACCACGCGCTGCACTCGGAACTTTGCTAGCTGCACTTCCAGTGCACCAAAATCAAGCAAAACCCCGTGAGCTTTAGCGTTCTACTCCAACTAAAGGAGATACTCATGCTTCTTGCTCTATCTGCACAGTTCGGTCAATCTGGCATGGAAATCTTTGCTTTTCTTCCCATGTTACTTGGTCTGGCAACCTGGGTCGTCATCCTAATTGTGATTTGGCGTACCATGAAGGCACATGAATCAATTGCTGAGAGCCTGCGCGCAATTGCGATGAAGGAGCAATAGATGTATAGATGAGGATGAGTCTGCCTGATTAGGCAGAACATGTCGCTCGTGTGGAACCGCTCGTACCTCGCGTCCCCACAGCTCATCGTTATGTGTCACCAACAAATTAGTTGGAGAAAAAATGGGTATTCTGGATAAAGCCAAAGAACTAAAGGAAAAAGTTGCAGAGTCAGTCACGGAGTTTAGTAGTGACGAGGTGATCGCAAATGCAATAATGAAAGCCGTGGAAAAGCAAGAAAAAGTCAATACTATTCTAAAGGCAAAGGGGTCAAATTATAGAGTGAGTGATATTGAACTACAGATGGGAATCCCTCCAACGGTTTCGTTCGGAGTTCGCCGATTACAAGAGGGTTCAGAGAATTTATGTGATGACGAGTAATACACATAATCGGGTAGCCGGGGGGATTAGCCCCCCGGCCCCCACACCACCCGGCGTGCGGGTCCGCACCGGGCGGTTCCTGACTAGGTCGGACCAAACTAAGTTATTTACTTGCAATGAGTTGCGGCAAATGGCACGCCATTTTAGGGTCTTTGGAGCCCCATTTTTCCCCCAAAATGGCCCGTTTAAGAGACAAAGAATCCAGAGTGATTGGTGACATCTGCCAATATGTCGCTCGTGTGGGGACCGCTTGTACCTCGCGGCCCCACAGCTTTGCGTTCTGCAAGAAGAAATACGAATGCCATACGACGAAGAAACAGTAGCAGCATTCGACTGTGTCAAACAGACCGTCGCTTCGATGGGCCTGCCGCTGGTGCAACAGAGACGCTACAACGGCATACTCAACGCGATGGTGATGTTGCTTGAAGACGGCCGTCCCAGCAAAGACGCCTACATGTATCTTAAATCGGCCTTGCTCGGCTTGGCGCGCTTCGATGGACGGGATGAGGATGCACATTGCATCGAGGCAGCATGTAAGACCTTCGAGACCCATGTCGGCAGTCGGATGCTATGATTTACAGAACAAGCGAGTTCCAGGGACATCGTGCCTCGGCCCCTGAATCGCAGCGTTCGCATGAGGAGTGCCTATGGGACCGGCAAGAAATAACTTGCACTTTTGAATGCCCAATTGCACCCCATCTTTGATCGCTTCTCAATCGCAAAATCCTCGACGTAGAACGGCTACGCCTGTGGTTTCGCTCAATCGGCGCGACCCAATCTGGGGCACACTTGGACCCCAAATTGTCCAATTTATTTCTTGCCGATCCCTATGCAAGAAATGGTTGCCAAATGTGCTTAGGTCACAGCAAAACTTCCTTGCTACAACTGAATGGGCCAAAAGCCAAGATCTCAAGGCAGATGATATCCAATTGTACAATTGGCAAAAATGACACATAAATGCGAACGGCATTCAGCCGGACCCTCGTACCTCTCGGGCCGCTGATGCCGAGCGTCAGGCACAGGTGCCCACACATGCGATTCATTTACGGACCAATTCCGTCCAGTCAAACTTTCGACCCCAAGGAAGAAGGTTGGACGCCTTTGGGAGGTACAGATGTGGACGCGAGCCGGTTTGCGGTCATCGCGGGCCTGCTTTCAGTTCCGTTTATTGTACCCGCTGTGTGGGTTTTACTAAGTTCGCGATCAGAAATACGCGGTTTTCTGCTGGGGAACCCTCTGTATTTCGTTGCGTTTCTCATTCTGCTGGTGGCTTTGATTCCGGTTCACGAGTTCATTCACGCGCTCGCGTATCTCAAAGGGCTCCGTTCGCCTCGTTTGATGATGGGAGCGTGGATCAACCGAGGGATGTTCTATGTTATCTATGACGCTCCGATGCCGCGGCATCGGGTGCTGTTGATGAGCGTAATGCCATTCATGTTATTGAGTGTCCTGCCCGTCGTCTGCCTGCTTTTACTTGAGCTGCAACAGGAGTGGATGGTGCTCGGATGGTTTCTAATTCTGATTCATGCATCACTCTGTACGGGTGATTTTTTGGTGTGGTGGCGACTGGGTTTCTGCGTCCCACATGGTGCGTGGATTCACAACAATGGCTGGACAACGTATTGGACGACAGAATATGACCCTAAGGACCCGCACAACAATAACTTACCGCTTCTCCATCTCATCTTCAGGTAGTCTTTGGCCGTTCCTCAATCGCGAAATCCTCAACGTAGGCCCGCTACGCTTCCGGTTTCGCTCAATCGATCACGACCAAATCCAACCTAAATCTGAGCGGATAATTCGGTAACTTGTTGTCGTGCACGTCCTAATGCCTAACGGACTGACGTCCGCCCTGGATGTTTCAGCTATCATTAATTGTTTTAAGGCAAGTTCCCAGGCAGTCTATTTTTGGTCAATATTGGAATGAAAACATATTGGAAGCCAGTGGCTAACAAACCACTGGTCTCATAAGAGGTCGTTCATATAGGTAAAGGAGAGAGCGGCAATGCTCGTAAACTGAAATCCGAAGCCCCCCCGATGTCGTGGGACGACTCCCCGCAGACCCCTGACGAAACGATAAAAAGGGAATTGACAGCACCCCTGCCCACCGCTTAGAGTCAGGGCACGTGAATTCAAACCTGCGAGGACGATCTATGAAAATCGGCTTTAACCTACTGCTCTGGACCACCCACGTCACCGACGAACACCTCCATTATCTCGACATCCTCAAGAAAGTCGGTTACGACGGCGTCGAAATTCCCCTCTTCGAAGGTGACACGCCCCATTTTACCAAAATCGGCAAAACCATCGTCGACGCGGGCCTGGCCTGTACCGCTGTCACCGTCATCCCCGACACCGAGCACAGCCCCGTCAGCGCAGATGCTGCAGCCCGCGCCGGGGCTGTCGAGCATCTTAAATGGGCGATCGACTGCGCCGCCGCCGTCGGCGCCGAGATCCTCTGCGGACCCTACCATCAACCCCTGGGCGTCTTCACCGGCAAAGGGCCGACCGAGGATGAAAAAAACCACGCCGCCGAGGTCCATCGCCAGGCTGCCGAGTACGCGCAAAAGAACAACGTTCTCTTAGCCATCGAATACCTCAATCGCTTCGAGTGTTACTTCCTGACCACCATGGCCGACGCCGCCGATCATGTCCGCCGCGTCAGCCATCCCAACTTCTCCACCATGTTCGATACCTTCCACGCCAACATCGAAGAGAAGGACCCCGCCGCTGCCATCGCCGACAATATCGATGTCATCAAACACATCCACATCAGCGAAAACGACCGCGGCACCCCCGGTACAGGAAACATCGACTGGAACGCCATCTTCGAGGCCATTGAAGAGACAGACTACGACCGATGGCTGACCATCGAGGCCTTCGGCCGGGCGCTGCCCGACCTCGCAGCCGCCACCAAAGTCTGGCGCGATTTCTTCGCCGATCCAAAAGATGTGTACACCGACGGCTTCAAGTTCATAAAATCCATGATGGGGTGAAAAACGATATGGCGATCCCATATCATGCCGCATGAAGAGCGAGTTGCTTTGAAACGGTATAAAAATATTTCATACCGGAGAACAAGTCATGAATAGAAGGCACTTCCTTCCATTGGCATTCGCCTTTGCCTCTGTAATGTTCTTTCAATCCCTCACCCATGGCGATCACCACCTCAAGGACGAGGGCTTCAAGCCCATCTTTGACGGCAAAAGCCTCGAGGGCTGGGAGGGCATGCAAGGTCACTGGAGTGTTCGGGACGGCGCCATCACCGGTCAAACCACAGTGGAACATCCCCTCAAGGGCAATACCTTTCTCATCTGGAAGGGCGGTGATCTCGACAACTTTGAACTCAAGCTCCGGTATCGCATCGTCGGAGGAAACAGCGGCATCCAATACCGCTCTGAACATCTCGGTCACTACGTCATCAAGGGTTACCAGGCGGATATCGATTCCTCGGACACTTGGTCCGGCACCAACTACCACGAAAAGGGGCGGGCCGTCCTCGCCAAACGCGGTCAAAAGACGATTGTCGGAAACGGCAGAAACAGTGTGAAAGTCATCGGCACCTTCGGCGATCCCGCTCAGCTCCAGAGCAAAATCAATAAGGAAGACTGGAACGATTACCACATCATTGCCAGGGGCAATCGCTTCATCCAAAAAATCAACGGCATCACCATGTCGGACGTCACCGATAACAGCGCCAAAGACTATCGCGTCAGCGGTCTGCTCGCTCTGCAGTTGCACGCCGGCCCCCCCATGAAGGTCGAGTTCAAAAACATCCACCTCAAGCGGACCCCCATGACCGATATGAAGAAGGTCGTCTTCGTTGCCGGCAGGCGCAGCCATGGCTATGACGCGCATGAACACAACGCCGGATGTCTGCTCCTGGCCGATGCCCTGAATAAAAACCTCCCCCAGATTCACGCCCTCGTTTATTTGGACGCCGGCTGGCCCCAAGACCCCACCGCCTTTGACAATGCCGACGCCGTTGTCTTCTACTGCGACGGCGGCGGTGGCCATTATGCCAATGGGCATCTCGACGAATTCAGCAAAGTCATCAAACGCGGCGTCGGCCTGGCCTGCATCCACTACGCCGTCGAAGTCCCCAGGGAGCCTTCCGGGAATCATTTCCTCGAATGGATCGGCGGCTATTTCGAGTCTCATTGGTCCGTCAATCCCCACTGGACGGCCAATTTCAAGGACTTCCCCGACCATCCTATCGCCCGCGGCGTCAAACCCTTCTCGATCAAGGACGAATGGTATTACCACATGCGATTCCGGGATGACCTTCAGGGCGTCACCCCTATTCTGTCCGACCTGCCCGGCCCGGACACCCTCAAACGCAGAGACGGCGCCCATAGCGGTAATCCCCACGTCCGCGCCGCCGTCGCCCGCGGCGAAACCCAGCATGTCGCCTGGGCCTATGAAGGACCCGACGGCCACCGCGGCTTCGGCTTCACGGGCGGCCACTTCCACAGAAACTGGAGCGACGACAACTTCCGCAAGATCGTTCTCAATGCCATCGCCTGGATCGCCAAAGTCGAGGTTCCCGCAGACGGCGTCCTCTCCAAAACGCCCACTCAGGAACAGATGGAAGCCAATCAGGATTATCCCAAACCAGGAACGTAACAACCAATGAGCGACATTAAAAATCGCAGGGGCAAACTGCTTGATTCGCAAGACGAAGTGGGCGGCTGGCCCGAACTCAAGAGCAAGCCTGCGCCCAAAGATCTGGACCGCGACGGTATGGCCGACGCGTGGGAAGTGGCCAACAACCTCGACCAACAAACCCAGAGGACAGAAACGGCGACGCTGACAACGACGGCTATACGAACCTGGAAGAATACCTCATTAGGGACCGGCAAGAAATAAATTGGACATTTTGGGGTTCAAGTGTGCCGTAGATTTGGTCGCGCCGATTGAGCCAAACCGGAGGTGTAGTGGGCTACAGTGAGGATTTGGCGATTGAGAAGCGGCC
>JADFHU010000103.1 GCA_022567055.1 Planctomycetota bacterium | reverse complement strand
GAGACGCAAATCGCGGCTGTCTTCAGCGGCGGGATTGATTTACTTTCGACTGGACTGGTCGGCTATTGGGCCTTCGACGAGGGAACGGGACAGGCCGTGGCCGATCTCTCGCCAGCGGGAAATGACGGCTTTCTTGGCGAGACTCCCGACGTTGACAGCGCGGACCCGCTTTGGGTATCCACGCCTGTGTCGGCCGAACTCGTGTTAATCAATGGGAACATTCTGACGATGGACGACGATGAATCCATTGTCTCAGCCGTCAGGATCGTGGACGGCAGATTTGTTGCCGTCGGCGATAGTATGGGGGAGATCGACCCGTCCGCCCAAGTGATAGATCTCAACGGGCGCACCGTGACGCCCGGCCTGATTGACTCGCACATCCATTATTTTCGCGACTCGCATGTGCCGGGATACATTTTCTCAGACATCGAAACGACCTTCACAATCGCCGCCTTGCTCGACGCTCTGACGGAGCGCACGACGTCGGTGCCCGCGGGGGAATTCATCACCGCGTTCGGTAGACTTCGCTCCGCGCAGTTCGCAGAGAACCGACTGCCCACGCTGGCGGAGCTGGACAGCGCGGCACCAAACCACCCGGTTTACCTGCACGTGAGTTTTGACGGCCCCGCGGTGACGAACACCTTGGGGAAGACTTTTTTTGAGGCGCGCGGCGTTTCCGTGAACCAGAGCGCTACGTTCAACAGAGGGCAGGCGGCCCCGGCGGTGCAGGCGCTCTTCGGAGAATACACCAACGATGATGCTCTACGAACAGTGCGGGAATACATGCAATTCTCAGCCTCCCTCGGGTTGACCACCATCCAGAACTTCTCGGGCTGCGGTGGATTTGGTGGACGGGTGGGGCCGGACATTCTCTGTGAAGGGAACTATTTCGACCTGTGGCAACAAGGCGAATTGCGGGTTCGGGTGCGTACGGCGGCAGGAGCCACCGGTACCAATACCGACGCCGGCGGCATCTATCAGATCGTGCCCAATACGGAAGCAGCCCGGCAGGAATTGCAGAATCTGGGAGGCGGCGATGACTGGCTCGATTTTACGACAACTGGCGAATTTGTAGTGGGTCGCTTTGGCGACACCGGTGCACCTTTTGCGTCGGCCTACCTCCAGATAGCCGAGCGCGGGTGGTCGCTGCGCCAGCATTCCATCAGCAACGCCGAGAATAATGCCCACATCTCGGCGTTCGAGACGGTCAACACCACCGTTCCAATCGCTGATTTGCGCTGGGCGCTGGAACACGTGTTCAGTATCAGCGACAACGACATCAACCGTCTCAAAGCGATCGGAGCCGGCGTGACAGTCCAGAACCAGCAATACATGATCGGCAGGAGCGGACCTCCGTATCGCAACCTCGTCGATAGTGGTGTGCCTATTTCAGGCGGCACCGATGCCTCTGCGATAAGCCCTATGAGTCCCTGGATCTCGATCTATCACATGGTCACCGGCAGGGTTGCCTCCGGCGCCGTGATGAATGCCGGCCAGCAAATCAGCCGCATGGAAGCGCTTCGCCTCTACACCCGGGGCAGCGCCTGGCATACCTTTGACGACGAGGTCCTCGGCTCGATTGAGGTCGGCAAACTGGCCGACCTCGTGGTGCTCAGCGACGATTATCTTGCCGTGCCGGAGGATGAGATTCGGACCTTGTCTTCAGTCTTGACCATCATCGATGGCAGGATCGTGCATGCTGCAGCCGAGTTTTCCGACTCGGTCACACAGGAGTAGGGGTCAGGTCTATCTTTTTGCTGTTTTAAGTTGCCGCCAGTATTTTCGTCGACCTTTCGGACGCTTATTTCCCTCGCATACAAGACGACTGACATAGGTCGGGCTTCCCATGTGCAAATGGTCGCTTAACCATTGGTTTCTAACACCGCACTGCGCTTCGAATACATGTCCGGTATCACCGACCGAAAAAATGGCCCCGCGGTAATTACCACGATTCAATACATGGTAAATAGCATCTTCGTGCTCAATGCGAGGCTCTGCTCTTTCCCTTTTCCTGCCCTTTCCTGTCTCTTGCCATGATGAAGGGGGGATCGTTCTCCAGGGTTTTCTCAAGCGGCGTCGGCGTGTCGTCCGGCCGCTCATCAGGCCGACGACGCAGTTCTCTGACAGGGCCTACCCCCGATGATGGGCGAACCATATCATCGTAGTGTGTAGAGGGCGTCAGTATGCCGCCACTCTTGCGGTAGTAGTCCTCATTCAGTTGAAAGACGCCATCGACCACCTGGGTCCAGGATGCGCCCGCAAAGGGGTGATACCCTTGCATCTGGCGCCAGTTCCGGTAGTTCTGATGACCATTGGTCTCCATGACCCCGACATCCAGACCCGGTAGCGGCGCCAAGCGGGCGGCAACGGCCTTGTTCCATTCGAGCAAGACCGGGTTCACCGTGAGGTCGGCGCAAAAACAGGGCACGTTGTGCTCGTGCGCGACGCGAACGATCTTCAGGGTCATGCTCAGGGTCTTGGCCACGGCCTTCAGGGCGATGGCCGTGTATCCCATCTGGATCCGCTCCAGCGCGTCGGCATCGGTATGAGCACACTCGTCGGCGGCGATGATGACGTCGATGTCCCCTACGTGGATATCTTTATCTTCCGCAAAGGGTTCTTCAACGAGGGCGATCTGATCGAAGGCGCCGATCTTGCGGGCATGATCCAGGAATCGTAAGAGTGTGTCTTTTGCCTCGTAGCGGCCGTTGGCATCGAAGTAATAGGGCACCTTGCCATGCTGGGTGTGTGGCGTCCGCATGTGACCGATGGCCGCGTGCAGGGCGGTGAGTCGCTCTTTGTCCTTCTCCAGCATCTCGGCCTGCGTCCCGGGCTGTCCCAGCTTGATTTTCAGAAAGAAAAAACCGGCGTCGACCAGCCCCTTCATCTCTGGGATGGGAATCGTGTAGCCGACTGTGGGGAGGGCGGCAACCTCTGTGTGCCGCCGAGGGAGGGCCGTATCGTAGGCCTCCGGTATCATCTCATCGAAGGATTTGATGCCATTCTCGTGGGCATAGAGAAGCCACGCGGCATTGTCGACACCCACCAGGGCGTTTAGGGCGAAGGTCTTCCGAAGACGAGGGTTGCTCGTAACCTGTTTACCGTAGGCATAGACCTCCTCCAGTATCGCCTCCTGCAATTGAATCGGCGTGCTAAAGGTCTGTCCGCGGGCCATTTGCAGCGCCCGCTCCGTCAGAGCGTACATCATGGCGTTGCCACCGCTCTCCGATGCGGCCGCGAAGACCTCAGCGTCCGACCACAACACACTCTGACTGCCCAGCCCGACACCACGGGACCCACTGTCGTTTGCCATGAAGGACACGGCCTGCCAGATCTCCGTGATGAATCCCCCTTTGAATCCGAAGGGGCGAATCAAGGGCTCGCGCTCAAAATTGGAATCTACGGTGGCAATGTGGATGGGTCGCCGCTTGGTCTTCTGTCGACCGCCCTGCCGGCCCGCGCCCCGCGCCGACGCGGTACCCAGGGCCGACAGACCCGCGGCGGCAGTGGTGGATTGCCGAAGAAACACGCGGCGTGACAGATTCTTGGATGTGGATCTTTCGGTCATAACAATGCTCCATTCTCTCTTCTAGATCATTGAACACGAGCCACTCTCCCTTTGCGGAGCCGTGCATGATGCCATCATGACCACCTCATCAACACTGGGCTCTGCATCAAAACGAAAAAAAGGGTGACCCGGCATATGAGCCGGATCACCCCTGAGTAGTTTCATAGTTTTCAGCTCTGTAGTCCGCAGCCGATCCCCTAGCGCGGCCCATGGCCGCAGTTAAAACACATTCTCGCGCCCGTTCGCTGCGCTCACTCAAGACGCCAAGCCGCAAAGAAAGAACAACCGACCCTAATCAACCTTTGCGCCTTTGCGTCTTTGCGCGAGATGCTTTCTTTTAGGATAGATCTCTTAGACCGTCTTGGGGACCACGTAGCCCTTGCGATACTTCCTCGTCAGCATCTTGTCTGCCTCGCGATCACCGAAGAACCGTTCCTTATCACAATTGAAAGTCAGGTCACGGCCCAGACGATAGGAGATGTTGCCCAGATGGGGCAGAACCGTCGACATGTGACCGACTTCGATGTCGCAGGTCAAGTCCTCCCGCTTGCCGCTCCGCAACGCGCTGATGAAGTTGCCAAAGTGGCCTTCTCCACCGGAGCCGGTCAGGTCCATCGGGTCTGCTTCGACGTCCTTCGACTCCGAGCTGGGCCCCGGTTCATTCTTCCGTCCCATGTAGGTCTTCCAGTTGCTGCCGTTGAGCGACATCCAGCCCTCGGTCCCGTAAAAGAGATTGCCGATCTTCACATTCTGATCGGCCTCACCATTGGTGTAGAGACCGCGCACTTCAAACTGCAGAATCTTGCCATCCGCATATTCATAGACGGCAAGTTGGGTGTTGGCCGTCTCCTGAGTACATTCTCGCTCACTGAATTTGTAGTAGCCACCAAAGGAGCGGATCTTCACAGGATGCTCGTTCTTGTTGATGCCCCAGCGGGCGACATCGAACTGATGGGGTCCCTGGTTGCCGATGTCACCGCAGCCGGTGTTCCAATGCCAATGCCATTGATAGTGAAACTTGCCCTCGTTATAGGGGAAGTAGTCGGCCGGTCCGACCCACATGTCGTAGTGGACACCCGCAGGCGGCTCACTGTTCGGATGGACCGCGAAGGCGTTGCGGGGCTTGTAACACATCCCTTTGGCCATATAGACCTCGCCAATGCCACCGCCGTGCAAGAAACGCATGGCATTGCGGACATTTTGAATCGAGCGGTTCTGAAAGCCTACCTGCACCAGGCGGTCATACTTGCGGGCCGCATCGATCATCTTTCGCCCCTCCCAGATATTGTGAGAGCTGGGCTTTTCGACATAGACATGCTTGCCCGCCTGACAGGCCCAGATCGTGGCCAGGGCGTGCCAATGATTGGGCGCGGCGATCGCAACGGCATCGATGTCTGGATCCGCGAAGACCTTCCGCATGTCCCACTCCGTCCCCGGGGAGTAGCCATGGGCATCGTGAATCTTCTTCACTCGCGCGGGGAAGAGGTTTTCGTCCACGTCGCAGATGGTTTTGATATGGACGTTGGGAATCTCGGCAAAGCTGCTCAGCAGGCCTCCACCACGTCCCCGAATCCCTATGATCGCCATGTTGATGCGGCCATTGGCCCCGATCACGCGACCCGTTTTCGTCGTAGGCGATATAACGGGCGTACCATCTATCTGGCTACAAGAGGCCAGCACGCTCGCCGCGCTCAGGCCCGCAGCGGCCTTGCCGCCATTCGCCATAAAATCTCGTCTCGTCCAGTGCTTCGAATCAGATACCATCTCAAATCTCCTAATCTTAGGGTGCCTCTGGAATGTTCATCACAATCCGTTCGTCGCCTTCTTTGTAAGCGCTCAGCCATCGATGTGCAATCATTTTTTTCGCCGGACCGTGACCGCCGAGTCAGCCCGTTACTTGCAACCCTTGTAGGCCTGCTCGCCGCCATGCAGGTGGTAGACCAGTGGCAGCGGCCGATCCGTCCCTTCCACAAAGCTCGGCCGCGCCGCCCAGGGGCAGACATCGAGTACGCCGGTCAGATCCATCCAATACTGGAGCCGGGCCACCGGCAGGTCCCAGGTCATATGAAAGTGGTTTGCGGGCGCATACTGCTTGTACTCGACCATGCTGGCGTATTTGGGCACGACGAAGGTGTGGGGCCAATTCCAGTTGGTCAGGTTGACCATCGCCTCCTCCAAGGCCTCCGGAACCGCCGTCGTCACGGCCTCGTCCCAGATCAGGCTGAACTGATCGGTCAAACCACCATAGCAGAGCCGCCCGGCCACTCCTTCGATCCCGGCCGGCGACATAAAGGTCACGCTATTGCCGCCGCCGGGGAAATAGCTTTCATCGACCAGGGGCATGCGCACGCCTTGCATGAGCTGCTTGAGGGAGCTGCCCGGCTTGGCCGCCCAATTGAAAGAGGCGCTGCCGGAGTTATTCCCATCCACCAGACCCTTGATGGCATAGTCCGCTTCGGCATCCAGCTTCACATCGAGCCGCTCGGCCAGGGCCTCGATCTCCCAGGGTTCCCAGGCCTTGCGAAAGTCCATGAAGAGCGGCGGATTGCCGCCGCTGAGGTAGGTCATGAAGAGCATCGTCAAGGCGCCCTGCGCGTCGGCTTCTGTCGCGAAGGGCAGGGCCGGCTTGGGACCGTTATGATCGAAGGTGCTGTTGAAGAGAGACTCCATCACGTCGGCGACGGGCAGCGGCAGGCCGCGTGGGTCGCTGCCCCACTCCAGTTGATTCATGAAACCACCGGCCACCGCATTGAGATCCGCCATGAGATCTCGCACGATGAGATACATGGCCAAACTCTGGTTGAAGAGCCGGTCGTGTTCCTCGGTCTCCAGTGCGAGCCGCTTGCCCACCTGCCGATTGATCCAAGCCCGCAGGGCCTTCAGTTCCTGGGGATCGAAGGCCTCTTTCCGCAACATGTCGGCCAGGAGCTTCATGTCCAGTCGCGTCAACTCCAGGCCAAAGGTGTTCCGGGTCGCCACCACGTGTGTGAGGGCCGTCTCCATGCCCATCGAGTCGTGGCCCAGGAACATCAGGCGTCTGCCCCGCAGGGCCACCGCCGTCACCGCCCCGTAGCACCAGTCGATGAGTGCCGTCTCCGTGGAGGCGCTCATGACCGGCGTCGGCCCGGTATCGGGCCAGGTCCCAATATTCAGAGCGACCATCCGTCCATATTGGCTGATCGCCCCGTTAAGCGCGTGGGCATAGACCACACCCGGCTTGGGCCCGCTGTTCCCACAGGTGATGTTCAAGGGCGTCTCTTGGGGAAACTGTTGTAGCACCGAAATGGTGGTCAATTGGGGAAAGGCCCAGGTATCGGGCGCGCAGACCAGGATGTTGACGCCCGCGCGACGAAACTGGTGCGCGACCAGATCGGCCTGCGATTCACCATCGACCAGCACCGAGGAATAAACGCATTCGACCGGTGACTTGTCCGGCAAGACCACCTTACCGCTGATCGCATTGGCCACCATGGCCGCCACATGGCTGGCCCGTTCCCGACTGGGTTTGTCGATCCTGGGGTCGCAGGGGGCGAAGACGCCGATGACGGGCGGTTGCGCCTGGACATTCTTGATACGGGGTAAACAGGTGGCTTGCGTTTTCTTTGCCATTGGGCCCACTCCGAAAGACCGACTGTCGCGTACAGCCGGAGAGACAGATTAAAATCCATTTCTAGACGACGCGTCGCCGCGAAGGGTAGCCCCATCCGCAGCGATCTATCCATGAACATTTCAATACAAGAATGGACATCTGACAGACCCAAATACTACTCGGTCTCCGTGCGGGGCGTCAACATGCTCTCTCAAAACAGCTTTGCCCACTATTCGGAAACAGCGACTGCTGCAAGCAAAGGCCCGTCGAACAGGTACGAACGACCCCATGCTCAAACAAATTGCGTGACCCTTTGGGTAGAAACGGCCTTTTCAGCATAGAGTGATTGTTTTGAAGACAGTCGGCAACAGAGTCTTACATCGGAGACAGACCCATGAAAAAGGCCGGACTCATCTTAGTGGCGATAGGGATCGTCGTCTTCTCCAACGGTTGTAGCGGAGTGCACTCCCATTCATATGGGCGCCCGTCAGCTGGCATCGAAATCACGGTTCCGGTCTCCGCGGTTCACGCCTCCTGGACACCTCGGCACCATCTCCGTGAGCACCATCTATACGGGCGTCCGCACCATCAACGAGGGCTCATCAACGAGGGCATCACTGGTAGCAAAGGCTCAGTGAGGTTTTCATTGAAAAGCGGCCACCGAACGCTTAGGGACCGGCAAGAAATAACTTGGACTTTTGAATGCCCAATTGCACCCCATCTTTGATCGCTTCTCAATCGCGATATCCGCGACGTAGAACTGCTACGCCTGTGGTTTCGCTCAATCGGGCGCGACCAAATATGGGGCACACTTGGACCCCAAATTGTCCAACTTATTTCTTGCCGATCCCTTAGAGTGCCAGTTTAGGTGATTCAGACAGCGCCTAGAAAGGAGCCCTTCTCAATGGAACGTACCCTCTGCAGTGTCGCCCTATTGCTCTGTTCTTGTGCCGCCTCGCCGGCCGCAAACGGCCAGAGCGTCATCCCCCTCTGGCCGCAGGGCCTACCGGCGGACGCCGTACCCGTGGCCCCCGAAAGAATCGAATCCCTAAAGGCCAAACAGACGCCCGATCGTGTCACCTACGTGGCGACGCCCTCTCTCACACTCTATCGAGCGCCGGCCGACCAAGCCAACGGCTGTGGCGTGGTCATCTGCCCCGGCGGCGCCTACAACATCCTGGCCTGGCAAAAGGAAGGGATCGAATTGGCCCAGTGGTTCAATTCCCTCGGCGTCACGGCCGTCGTCCTGAAATACCGGGTACCCCGCCGCCATCCGGACAAGATCCACTGGGAACCCCTGCAAGACGCCCAACGCGCCATCCGGCTATTCCGTCACCACGCCGGCGAGTGGCAAATCGATCCCCATCGGATCGGTGTCCTGGGCTTCTCCGCCGGCGGCCACCTCAGCGCCATGACGGGCATGCACTGGGCAAAGCGCAGCTACCCGCGCGTCGACGAGATAGACGACCTGAGCTGTCGCCCCGACTACATCTGTCCCATCTACGCCGCCTACCTGGCGGACGGTTACCAGGATAACGTGGCCGAACTTGGATCGCTGGTCAAGGTCAACGCCCAAACGCCACCGACCTTCCTGGCCGTCACCCAAGACGACAAGATGCGTGGCGCCCAGGCCGCCCTGCTCTTCGTCGAGCTGAAGAAGGCAGGCGTACCGGCGGAATTACACGTCTACACCCGAGGCGGTCACGGCTATGGGATTCGATCCTCCGATCGCCCTGTCACCACCTGGCACCATCGTCTGGGCGAGTGGTTGGCGTCGCAGGGGTTTCTGAAGAGGCGGTAGGGAGCTAGGGATCTCGGATTTTGGATTGGGGATTTCGGGTTTCTTGGCCGTCGTCCGAAAGACATTGAAAGCTTTCCTCGATATTGAACTGATTCACCTACCCCAATGCCCGCTCCACGGCCGCCTTCATCTTCCGCAGGCCTGTCTGAGCGACGACCGTGGCGTCTTGTTTCCAGTAGGTGGGGTTGAAGAGTTCCAAGGACAGGACCATGGTGGGATTGATCTGATGGAGATCTTGGATGATAGCGTCGAGCGGGGCCACCCCATCGCCGGGGAAGACGCGATCTTTGTCGCCGATGGTGTCGCGGGGTGGATCGGCGGGATAGTCGTTCATGTGGATGACCTGCAGGGCCGCGGCGCTGAGTAACTTAAGGCCGGTGAAATCCGACCCGCCCTTGTAGATATGATAGACATCGGGCAGCAGGCAGGCCCGCGGATGTCCGCTTTCGATCATGGCGAAGACCGATTGACCCAGGCGATGCAGGTTTTTGGAGAAGCCCCACACCTCCAACTGCGGCACCACCCCCATCTGATCCCCCAACTCGAGCAGGGCACGATAGCGCCGGGCCACCTCCATCAGGTCGAGAAGCGCGCCACGAGTCGCACCGGCCGGGGGCGCAGCCAAACGCTTACCCCCCAGTTGCGCCAAGAGGTCCATGTCCCGCTGGGCCTGCTCGAGTCCCTTGGCCCGCTGGGCCGGATCGTCGACGATCCACTTGGCAAAGCCGATAGCGCTCTCGACGGTCAGGCCACTGTCCTTGGTCCTCTGGGCCAGATCCCGGAGTGACCCGCCCTGCTCGACGTAGCCCTGAATGTCCCTCACCCAGGGCTCGATGGCTTGGTAGCCGGCTGCCGCTGCCAGCTCGATCTCCTTGACCAGACCGAGCTTCTGTCCCCGTACGGTGCTGGTGTTGAGACAGTATCGAAACGTGTTACGACCCCCGCGCCGTGCCGAGCCGGACTCGGCTGCGCCCGCCCCCGTGGACGTCAGGCCCATGCCGAGCAAGGCGCTACAGGTGCCCAAGAATTGCCGTCTGGATTGCTTCGTCATCGTTTAGCCCTTTCGTAATGACTTCTTGTCAGCCTAGCCGCTCGCCAGGCTGCTGTCCAGTGGTGACCGAGAGCGGGCCTAGAACTCAGTAATCAGTGATTAAGTAATCAGTCTTTGGCTCAAGTCAATCACTGGTTTGCGACTACCGACTGCTGGCACTTAGCCGATTACTGATTACCGACCACTGATCACTGATCACCGGCCAAGCGTTCCCAAAACCCATTTGACTCGCTAAGATCCGCCCATGCCTATGGCCACTGAACATTCAAACGGCGGTTTCCAATTGCGGACGCTGGAAAACGGCTGGTGCGGGGGCAAGTTTGCGGCCCTCGATGCCTTGAGCGTCCCTCACCTGGTGACCACCTTTAATGGGCCCGATGTGCAGACCATCAAGACCCACACCTACCGGGCCGGCGTCCAGGTCGCGCGGGTCTTGGCTTGCAAGGACGCGGCCTTTTTGGACCAGGTGCATGGCGCCCGGGTGCTGATAGGCGCGCAGAGAGGGCTGATCGGCGCGGGAGACGGCCTCGCAACGGGGACCCCGGGATTGCTCTTGGTGGGCAAGAGCGCTGACTGTCCCCTGATCCTGGTGGCCGATCCACGGGCTCGGGCCGTGGGCTTTGCCCACGCCTCCTGGCGCGCGACGGTGGCAGGGGTCACGTCACAGCTCATCCAAACGATGGAGACACGCTGGGGCTGCAGGCCGGCCGACCTGGTCGCCTGCATCTGTCCCTCGGTGGGACCCGAGTGCTTTGAAGTCGGACCCGAAGTGCGGGCCGCCGCCCTGCGCGAGATTGGCCCGCATGCCACCGCCTTTTTTCAACCGGGGCCTCGAAAAGAGCACTTTGACCTGTGGCTGGCCAATGGAGACGCGCTGCAACGCTGTGGCCTGGTCCCCGACAACATCCATGTGGCTGGTCTCTGCACGCTTTGCCAGGACCAACACTTTCCCAGCTATCGCGGTGAGGGAGCCAATGCAGGCAGATTCATTGCGGCCATCGGGATCGCTCAAGCCTGAGGTGACGTGGAGAAGGAAGAAGGGTGAAGGGTGAAGGAGGAATCACTGCGACAATACAGAAAGAGTAACCGTTCACCGATCATTCCGATCAGAAATGAACCGCAGAATATCGAACAAGGAAAACTGCGGCTTCCGTGGCTCAAATTTCGCTGCGATAGCAGCATTATTGAGATCGCCACGAATTTCGAAAGGTGAAGTTACTGTGCCTCAGAAGCAATCTTATCAAAATCTTGCTTCCGACTCTTTCTAGACGTCTTAGCTCTAACGAATAAGACATCGCAAACGAAGATTGATATCATTTCGTCGTTTT
>JADFHU010000102.1 GCA_022567055.1 Planctomycetota bacterium | reverse complement strand
GCTCGAAGCCAGACCGAGCTTTCTGACACAGCCTCCCATCCACGACGCCAACTTGAAAATCCCCGCGTTTCATCGTATGGTCCAAGGAGCCGCGCATCATTAAACGAGTCATTTATCGCTCAGATTTGCGTCAGATTCAGTCGCGCCCGATTGAGCGAAACCAGAGTTGTAGTTGGCCTACTGCGGAGGATTTCGCGATTGAGAAGCGGCTGAATATGACGTGAAGATGAGATGAGAAATGGATCATTGAATGGTGCGAGGTTCCCTACCACCCGTTGAAAGGCAATGCCGATGAGAGATGACCACGCCCTCCGGACAACTACGAGGACACCACGCTCATGAATGCAGCCCAACAGAACCAGGCCAGCACCTTCGGCTGGTTCAATGCCCGAATGGCCGTCTGGCGTCTGCCCGATTTCTTGGTGCGTTTCATGATTGTCCTGATGACCAGGACCCTCTATCGCATCAAGGTCATTGGCGCGGAGAAGATACCCAGCCAGGGGCCGGCCCTGTTGGTATCGAATCATGTCTCCAGGTCCGATGCGCTGATCATTGGTTCCTTGGGACAACGGCGCATTCGCTTCGTGATGTCGAGAGAGTTTTACGAAGCGAGCCATTTGAAATGGCTCTTTCGACTGAATCAGGCGATCCTCATCTCCGAAGAGGATCCACCCAAGCAGATCCTGCGGGCCTTGAAAACGGCCCGCGAGGCCCTGGATGAAGGCTACCTGGTGTGTATCTTCGCCGAGGGCGGCATCACCCGAAACGGCCTGCTGCAGGCGTTCAGGGGAGGCGTCGAACGGATTGTTAAGGGAACAAATTATCCAATTATCCCCCTCTATTTGGGCGGCCTCTGGGGCAGTATCTTCAGCTACTCCGACGGCAAGCTGGGAGGACGCCCCAAACGAATCCCCTATCCCGTCTCGATTCACATCGGTGATCCGCTCCCCGCCAGTGCCACACGCCACGAAATCCGACAAAAAGTCTTGGAGCTTTCCTGCGACTACTTTGTCGATCTAAAACCGCGCACGAAGTCACCCGGTGAGCAATTCCTTCGCAATGCCAGGCGACACTGGGGCCGCTCGTGTGTCTCGGATGTCACCGGAAAAGACTTGACCTACGGCCGGACGGCCACGGCCGCCCAACTGCTGGCGAATCGGTTGAAGCCGCAAACCGACCGACAACAGAACGTAGGCATCATGCTGCCTCCCTCGGTGGCCGGCACATTGGCCAACGTGGCGCTCACGCTGCTCGGCAAGACCTCGGTCAATCTGAGTTATATGTGCTCGCCCCAGGTGCGGGACACCATCGCCGAGCGGTGCCGACTTCAGCACATCTTGACCTCGCGATCCTTTCTCCAAAAACTGGAGTTTGGCGCGGACGATCCGCGGTATATATTCGTCGAGGACCTGATGGCCGACGTCTCCCTGGGCGAGAAGCTGCGGGCCCTCCTCAAAAGCCGCTTTGTCCCCCTCTCACTCTTGCCCGTAACTCGGCACTGTGGCCCCGACGACGTGGCCACCATCCTCTTTTCATCGGGCAGCACCGGTGTCCCAAAGGGGGTCCGCCTGAGCCACTTCAATATCAGTTCCAATTTAGAAGCGGCACGCACGGTGTTTCGTATCGGCAAGGAAGACGTCCTCTGTGGTGTCCTTCCCTTCTTCCATGCCTTTGGCCTCACGGTCTGTCTCTGGCTCCCCGTGACTTCGGGCGCCGCGGCCTGTTACCTGCCCAATCCCTTGGATGGCAAGGCGGTCGCCAAGACAATCAAAGAGAAGCGGGCCACGATCCTTTTAGCCACCCCCACCTTTCTGCTCGGATACCTCCGTCGCGCCACCCGCGAGGATTTTGCCTCTCTGCGCACCGTCGTCGTCGGTGCGGAAAAACTGAAAACCAAACTGGCCGACGCCTTTGCCCAGAGGTTCGGTTTGCGTCCGCAGGAAGGCTATGGCACCACCGAGTTGGCACCCTTGGCCTCGCTCAACATTGCAGACGTCACACTGGATGGGACCCTGCAGAGAGGCTCCAAACAAGACTCTGTCGGTCAACCCTTGCCGGGCGTGGCCACGAAAGTCGTGGATTTAGAGAGCCACGCCCCCCTGGGGCCAAACGAACCGGGCCTCTTGCTCATCAAAGGCCCCAACGTCATGCTCGGCTATCTCAACGACCCGGAGAAGACCGCCGAGGTCCTGCAGGATGGCTGGTACAACACCGGTGACATCGCCTCCGTAGACGAAGCCGGGTTTATCAGCATCACCGACCGCCTCAGTCGTTTCAGCAAGATCGGCGGCGAGATGGTGCCGCACATTCGCGTCGAAGAGATCTGCGCGGCCACGATCGAGGCGGACGAACCCGTCGTCGCCGTCACCAGTCTGCCCCACGACAAGAAGGGCGAAGAACTCATCGTGCTCTATGTGAAGGACAAGGCGGATCCCAAGCAGATGCATCTAGCGCTCTCGCAGAGTGACCTTCCCAACCTCTGCAAACCCAGACTGGACAACTTCTTGGCGGTTGACGCCCTCCCCATCCTGGGGTCCGGAAAGCTCGATGTGATGGGACTTAAGAAACTGGCTCGATCGCGACGTGGAGGTGGCAGGGACGATGCCTAGGCAGGACTCTGTCGGTCAGCTCCCTCCGGAGACGGCATCAATGTCACGCTTCTTTCCGCCCAGCAAGACGGTATCGCCCTGCCGAAAGACGTAACCGATCCCAGGCGTCACAATGTTGGGCTCGGCCCCCTCCCGCCGCTCCTTGACCACGAAGACGGACACACGGTTATTGGTGCGAAGCTTGAGATCGCCCAGGCTGCGACCGGCCATCCAGCCGGGAACGTCGATCTCGGCGATCACCGAATCACCGCCGATGGGGATCATGTGCGTCTCATCATGGGCCTGGATACGGGCTCCCAACTCCATCGCCAGATTGCGATTGGTCACTTCCCGATTGTAGCAGCGGATGATGTCGCCCATGATGACGGAGCCGACAAGCATTCCCTTTTCATTGACCACGGGCAAACGGTCGAAGCCCGTCTCGGCAAAACGGTCGATCACCAGATCCAGCGATTGATCCTGCCGTACAGGCGGAATCTGCTGCTCGAAATCGGCGATGATGTGCAGGGGCTCCAGATCACTCATGTTGTTCAAAGCGTATTTCAGGTCTTGCATGGCCACGACACCTCTGTAGTGCCCGGTCCGATCCACGGTGAAAATCGTATTTCGGTGCTTGCTGAGCGCCAGTTCCACGAGAGATTCGAAGGAGGCATCGTCCGCGATGTGCGCCTCGTCATGCCGAATGACGTCCTCAACACCGATGGCACGCAGCACGTTGAGATCCTCACCGCCATGAACATCGATCCCGCGGCGGGCTAGGTCTTCCGTATAGATAGACTCCGGATTGAGCTTTCGGGAGACAAAGGTGGCCATCACGACCGTGAACATCAGGGGCAGGACCATACTGTAATTATCCGTCAACTCGACCAGAATGATAATCGCCGAGAGTGGTGCCAAGGTACAGGCACCATTCACCGCCGCCATACCCACTAGCACGTAGGCGCCAAAGGGGGCCGTGATCGTCGGAAACCACTGGTTGACGATCATGCCAAACGCGCCCCCCAGCATCGCACCAATAAAGAGGGAGGGGGCAAACACGCCACCGGATCCGCCCGACCCAATGGTCACGGCGGTCATGGTCAGCTTGAGAAAAACGAGGACAGCCAGGGTGCGCACTGGTAGTTCACCTTGAAACAGGGCCTCTATCGACGCATATCCCACACCCATCACATGCGGCATGCCGAGGAGCGCCACCAGGCCCACCAACAGACCGCCGAAGGCGGGTCGAATCCAGGCGGGAATCTTGGTCTTGTCAAACAGATCGCCCGACACGTAGATGCTCCGCGAGAACAAACAGCCAATGAGACCCGCCAGCACGCCCAGGACTAGGTACAGGCCAAACTCCCACATGGATACCATGTCAAAGTGGGGAAGATTACCGAATTCAATGGTGTTGCCCAAAAAATGCCGCGTGATGGCCGTCGCCATGACGCCGGAGACGAGAATCGGAGTGAATGCCGTCAGACCGAAATCGGTGACGATCAACTCGAGTGCAAAGAGCGTCCCGGCAATAGGAGCATTGAAGGTGGCGCCAATCCCGGCCGCAACGCCGCAGCCGACCAGCGTCTTGAGTTGTACCGGGGGAAGACGCAGCGCCTGGCCCACCGTCGAAGCAATGGCGGCGCCTATATGCACGATGGGCCCCTCTCGCCCTACGGATCCCCCCGAGGCAATGGTGACCGCGGACGCCAAGGCCTTGACCACGACCACCACGGGGCGAATCACGCTGCCCTTGGTAATCACCGCGACCATCACTTCGGGAACCCCGGGACCCTTGGCTTCCCGAGCCAGAAAGTAAATCAAGGGGCCCACGACCAGGCCACCGCCTATGGGCAAGAGCAGGCGTTTGTACCAAATGACCTCCAGCAGCGCCGCCGGCGTCATTTCGGGAATCGCCCAAAGCAGGACTTGCAGGCCGGCGATCATCTTTTTGAAGCCAATGACGCTAAACCCGCCCAGTACACCCACCAACACCGCAAGGAGAATCATCAGGGTCGAAGGCGATATCTTCAGGGAGTGTCCTAGGACCTTTCGTTTCAGCCAGTTTTGCTTCATCTGCCTCTCAGCCCGGTCTCCTTATCTGCCGGTCAGACCTGCAGAGCATGCCACAATGTGTGTTGTTTGGGCACCTCACGGCGCTGGACCGCGCCGCGCTCGCTTAGGGATCGGCAAGAAATAAATTGGACAATTTGGGGTCCAAGTGTGCCCCATATTGGGTCGCGCCCGATTGAGCGAAACCACAGGCGTAGCTGTCCTACGTCGCGGATTTTGCGATTGAGAAGCGATCCAAGATGGGGTGCAATCGGGCATTCAAAAGTCCAAGTTATTTCTTGCCGGTCCCTAAGGGTCCTGACAAGCGTGCAAGTGACACAGCATGGCCAGACAGTAAACATCCAGGCGACATGAGAAGGCCCGACTATACTACACTGGTCGGCCCATGCAAGGGCTAAAGTGGGTCAGTGGTTAGTGGTTAGCGACCCTGCAAACAGTCTCTCGCCCAATGCGATGACTGATTACCGATTACTGAATACGGGTTGCTTGCCACTGCCCCGACCCCGCCGAGACTGCAGTTTGACTTCGGTCCCGCAATGAGGTAGTTCTTCGGTCAAACCGACCACGCCCAAGAGACATGGCATGCCCACAATGGACGAACAAGCAGACGAACGGCGGAAATGCCGCTCGACTCACCTCATTGCCCTGGCGGTTCTGATGATCCTGTCGGCTCTGTTCTTCTTGAACGGCATGAGCAAGCCACCTACGCGGGACGAGCAGATGTACTGTACCGCCGGCGTGCTCATGGCGGAGGGGAAGACCATCTATCGGGACTTCGCCTATGTGTCTCAACTCCCCTACCACCCACTACTACTGGCCACGCTCTACCGAGGTTTGGGCACAACCCACTACCTACTGACTGCCCGGGCAGTCTCGATCCTCTGCGAATGCGCCATCATGGTCTGTATCGTGGGGGTTTTCCGCTGTGCCTTTGGCGAGCAGAAACGCGCAGGTACACTCTTCGGGACCTTGGGTACCCTGTTCTATGGCTGCAATCCGGTGGTGTACATGGCCAATGGTTACGCATGGAATCATGACGTGGTTCTGCTATGTGTGCTGGTGGCGCTCTGGCTAACACTGACAGCCGACGCTGGGGCGCGCACCGGCTTCATTCGATTTGCGGCTGTCGGCGGACTGCTCACTGTCGCGACCTGCATGCGTATCACGACGACCCTCATCTGGGGGCTCTTCCTCTTCTATCTGTTCTTCGCGGCGGGTATCGAGCGGAGACACCGGCTGCAGGTGGGCCTGGCCTTCTTCGTGGGAACGGCGGTCGTGCTGCTCTGGCCCCTAAGCGTTTTCGCCCAGGCCCCGCACGCCTGTCTGCTCAATATCGTGACCCTCCCAAAGCTATACGCACAGTGGCACCATGAGCAGGGCAGCGTCCACAACAAAGTCGACCTATCCCTCATCTGCCTCACCACCCTGGGCTATCTGTCTTTGCTCACGGCGATGCTTAGCGCGTTTGTTGCTTCAGCACTCACGCGAAAGACGTCCTGCTCTCCTTGGCGGAGCCGTCAGCGCTTCCTGGCGGCTCTGGTAGGTGGGTTTGTGGTCATTGCCTTCGTTCCCCCTACGATGTGGCAACAGTACTGGGCTGTCCCCGTTCCCTTGATGGTCCTAAGCATGGCCTATCCGCTGCAGGATGTGTGGCGAAAGAGAGGGCAGTACCTCTCAGCCCGCCTCGCCATCGCACTGATCATGGGTTGTGCTCTCCTGGCGATCGGGGCGCATGCAGCGACGGTCTGGCAGGCCCCCCCGATCTTCTCCCCCATGGAATGGGCCCCCATCAGGCTCCATCGTCTCGCCCGAACCATCACCCACACGGTTGAAGAACCGGGTCCGATCCTTACGGTGAGTCCCCTCTATGCCTTGGAAGGAGGTCGCCCCATCTATCCTGAACTCGCGACGGGTGCCATCGTGTTCCGCATTGCCGACCTGTTGTCTGCGGATGTTCGCCACAGGACTAAGACGGTCGGCCCCTCTTCACTCGGGCAGATACTCAGAGAACACCCTCCCGGCGCCATACTCATTGGTACTGAAACCGGGTTCTTGGAAGAAATTGACGCCTCGTTTTCCAAGTACGTCCCGTCAACCTGGCGTGTCTCGGTCCTGGACCAAGGGATCCCAGACCAAAAGGTCCGACTCTATTATGACCCCAATGAGGGCTAGAGTGCTAAGGCGCCGGCAAAAAAGACAGAAAAAAGGAAGACGCCGCACTGCGTCTTCCCCTGAAAACCTACCAATAACCGTTTTTTTCGGGCCACTCCCGCCGTTCCGTCAATGAACCGACGATGAAAGGGTGAGCGATCCGACGGAGACACTACTTCTTCTTGGCCTTCTTCTTGGCCTTCTTCTTGGCCTTCTTCGCTACTTTCTTCGTGGTCACTTTCTTCTTGGCGACCTTCTTCTTAGCCTTCTTCTTGGCTACTTTCTTCTTGGCTTTCTTTTTTGCCATTGTATTGCTCCTTTCGAAAGCATTGAATCCATTCCGTTTGCGTCTATACACTTAAGAGCTTTATGCTACCATCGCGAAATGACTCTTCCAGTTCTAATCGCGAAAAGACGCTCAACTTTAGTTATTTTTTTATCGTCTAATACTTAAGGTCGCCTTCATAATTTTTTTTATCTGCCGCAGTTTACGGCGTCCCCCCTTTTGGCCCTGCGCATGTCGTTTAACGCCGCTCGCACATTCGTTCTCTCAAATCCCGCTAGCAAGACAACTGGACAAATGTATTATTCGGCCTTCCTAGAATCCATCGGCAAAGTATTTGAGAATACCACGTCGTGACATCAAACACGGAGATCGGTCAACTCATAGGAAGAGGTGTCCGTTCAAGGCGTGTTAAGAGAGGCAAAAAAAAAATAAAAAAAATCACTTTTTTTGGGTCGATTGTCGGAAACACTCTGTTCGTGACGGTGTGTTTTAGGTTATTTTACGGTACACAGAATGCTCTAGAAAACACAATCATGTTGTTATAAGTTCTATGAAACGAAAAATCATAGCCTTGTTCGGTGGGACATTTGATCCTGTTCACCTGGGTCACACGACGGTTGCTCAGGCCGCAGCAGATCATCTCGCAGCAGATCGTCTTGTGTTCATTCCTGTTAAACAGTCCCCCTTGAAGAATGTCTCACCCGTGGCAAGCGAGATGCAGCGGCTGGAGATGATCAAGCTTGCTCTAGAAACGCACGATCGCTTTGACCTGAGTGATTTCGAAGTGAAGGGACCGGTGCCCAGCTATACCTTGCACACGGTAAAACACTTTCGTGAACGCTTTGGCGCGGCTTGTTCTCTCCACTGGCTTATCGGCGCCGATGCTGTTCAAGGTCTGGCCCGCTGGTATGGTGTATCGGAACTGCTGAGTTTGTGTTCACTCTCGGTGATGTACCGCGCCCGGTGTAAGGTCCCTGATTTCTCTGGCTTTGAACAAATTTGGGGGCAGGAATGCACGGATAAACTCAATCGACAGGTTATTCCGACGCCTCTGATCCCAGCGAGTAGTACTGAAGTGCGCAATAAGATAAGAAGAGGCGACGCCGCAGGTGAATTCCTTGCGCCCGGTGTCTATGACTACATTAAGGAGACGGGGCTCTACCAGTAGGGTCCGGTTAGCACAAAGGTAAAGGAAAGTAAGCGGCCATGGACATTCGGATTATCCGCAGCACCAAACGCCGAAAAACAGTTCAGGCCCGCAAGGTCGGAGGGACTCTGGAAATTCTCGCTCCCGCGGCCCTTTCAGATGAGCAACTCCAACCTCACATTAAACGTCTGGCCGAGCGTATCGAGCGTCGTGACCAGAGCGCGGGCCTCGATCATCACCTCCTCGATGAGCGGGCTAGCGCACTGAACCGGCGCTATTTCAACGACAGCTTGACCTACCACTCCATCCGGTGGAGCCGCAAGCAAAAGAAAAGTTTCGGCAGTTGCACGCCCAGCTTGGGGACCATTCGTATCTCTGCGAGGTTGAGCCGCATGCCCATGTTCGTCCTCGAGTATGTGATCCTGCACGAACTGGCCCACCTGAGAGAACCGGGTCATGGCAAACGCTTCTGGACACTCGTCAATCGATACGCCAAAACCGAAAGGGCCCGGGGCTATCTCATGGCCGTAGGCATGGAAGATATCGAACCCTTACCTGCAAACGATCAAGCAGAAGCAGGAGGCCCTGTCTGAAAACCCCATCTGGCGTCGAGCGGCTTGTTTTCTCCCTGTCTGCATCCGGCTGCATCGACGATAAAGCAAACATCGCCTGCTTCGCCGTCTTTGCCAGGCAAAAAACCGCTCGCTCTTGGACCTGACGATGGAGTTTTCAGACAGAGCCAAGGGTCTACTGAGTGACCGAAGCCGGTTCTCCCCTGTACTCAGGGACGAGTTGCCTAAGACCGGCGACGATCTGCTCATGGTCCTGTGTCGGCGCCAACTCGATGAGGGCCGCAATGCCGGCGTGAAGCACATCGCGGTCCATGGGGATGTTGGTCCAAATGCCAATCTTGGGGTGACGTGTGCGCTGCATGTCCTCCCCCTCAATGCTCAACTCTTCAAAGAGTTTTTCGCCCGGACGACACCCGGTGAAAACGATCTCGATGTCTTCCCCGGGTCTAAACCCACTCAAGGTGATGAGTTCCTTGGCCAAGTCCACGATCCGCACGGGCTCTCCCATGTCCAAGACCAGGATCTCCCCGCCCTTGCCCATGGTGGCGGCCTGCAAGACCAACTGGCTGGCTTCGGGAATCGTCATGAAATAGCGCTGCATCTCGGGGTGTGTGACCGTGACGGGGCCGCCACTGGCGATCTGTTTATTGAAGATGGGTACAACGGAACCGTCGGACCCCAGCACATTGCCAAAGCGTACGGTGATAAACTCGGTTCGACTGGTTCGGTCGAGAGCCTGAATGTACATTTCAGCGCATCGTTTGCTGGCGCCCATGATGCTCGTCGGGTTGACCGCCTTGTCGGTACTGATCATGACAAAGCTCTCGGCTCCAAATCGGTCTGCCGAGTCGGATACGGTCTTGGTACCCACGATGTTGTTCTTCACGGCTTCGCCCGGGTTGAGTTCCATGAGCGGCACATGCTTGTGGGCCGCGGCATGGATGACGATCTGCGGGCGGTATGAAGCAAAGATCTGATCCACACGCACCTCATCGGTAATATCCGCGATAATCGTTTCGAGGAGGACCGCAGGATGGGCCCTGCGCAACTCTCGTTCAATGTAGAACAGCGGGTTCTCTGCCTGTTCCACCAGCAGGAGCTGCTGGGGTCCAAATTGGCAGATCTGTTGGCACATCTCAGAGCCTATCGATCCTCCGGCCCCCGTGACCAGGACCGTCTTGTCGTGGAGATAGGCTTCGATGGATTCCAGGTCCAACTGCACGGCCTCTCGACCGAGGAGGTCATTGATGTCGACGGCGCGGATTTGGGAGACGCGAAACTTGCCCGAGGCGATGTCCGTCAGGCCCGGAACGGTTCGAAAGCGAATCTTGGCGCCCTCGCACACCTGAATGACCCGTCGCAACTGCTGGTGGGTGGCAGAGGGCATGGCGATGGCAATCTCGTCGACACTCCTATCACGGCAGATGTCGGCCAAATCGTCCACGCGACCCAACACGGAGATGCCATGGATGTGCGTGCCCTGTTTGGCGGGCGTGTCATCGATGAAACCCAACACGTCATACTGCGCCACGGACATCCGGTGGATCTCCCGCAGCAGAGATTCGCCGGCGTTGCCTGCGCCCACAATAAGAAACCGTTTGAGGCGGGTTCCCTCCACGGCCCGGAATTCCTCATAGTAGAGGCGCACGACCATGCGCAGTCCGGCCAAGAGCATGATGGTGCCAAACATGTCCGCCATGAAGACCCCTTGACTCACCTCGGTGAGAGGCTGGAGACCACTCTGTCGGATGACGTCCACGGAGAGCAGGGCAAACCAGAGAACCAACAGGCCGATGGTACTGATGAGTGAGGCCCGCAAGATCCCAAATAGGTCGGATATGCCCACAAAACGCCACCACCCTCGGTACTGCTTCATGGCCCCAAACACGACGAGTTTGACGCACAACACCAGTGCCAAGACCAGGGGATACTGACCGAAGAGCCACGTACGCCGAAACTGCATGTAGTTCACGACGAGGAAGGCCAGCATCAGCGAGAGGGTAAAGGCGAGCGCATGCGCGAGGATAATCAGGGGCTTGCGAAAGGCCAGCATGAACGCCGCAGCCCTACTGTCGTCTCCTAACTGAGCAGTCTCCACTCTTGCAGTCTCTGCGTCCGCCATTTATCGGTGCTCTTGCAGTCTAATCGTCCATACCCCGGTCCCTTAGTCCACCCTGCAGCGCTTTATCGGTCGCGGGCATCTGTCTGTGCAACCCCGTACTGAGGGCGCACTATCAAATATAGTGTCGGCAAAATTGTTCCTTCTCTTAATGCCTCAGACAGCAACACAGAAGGGTAGAAAGAGCGTCCCAGAAGTGGTAAGGGTGAAGGGTGAAGGGTGAAGGGTGAAGGGCGTTTGGGCGGGACCATGCGCCGCGCAAACGTTGACCCTAGGCGACCGGGTCCTTATGGAGTTTGTACTCCACGCTATCCACGAGGGCCAACCAGGAGGCCTCTATGATGTTTTCGGAGACCCCGACCGTCCCCCCGATGGATTCCTTGTCTCGAGATTCGATGGTG
>JADFHU010000741.1 GCA_022567055.1 Planctomycetota bacterium | reverse complement strand
CCGAATGGGTGGGTGGCCTCCGAGACCGGTGCTGTGCCGTTGTCGTAGACCATTGGCAAGGACTGAAGACCCTCATGCACAATCAGTCTTTCCGGTTCAGTCCCATTGCCCACCATGGATCCGTTGGTGAGATCATCAAATCCGTCGATCCAGTGGCTCCAGATTTCAAGCAGATTATCGTTTCTGTAGCTTTCCATGTCGTCTACTGAAATAAATGCCGGTGCCATGAAGTGCCAGAGATTTCCGGCATGGACGTTGGGCCTTTCCAGGTCATTGACCTCATTGACCTTCCAGTAGTAGGTCGTCCCGTAGTTCAGGTTCTGATCCGAAGGATCGAAACTCGGTTCTGTCGTGGTGGCGATCAGGGCTCTGTCCTCTACCACCGCATCCACACTTTGACTGAAGAACACCCGATGCGACGCTGCTTCACGACCAGGACGCCAGCTCAGGATCGTATCGAGCGTCTCTTCGCCTGCACCCAGGGCGGGCTGCGGATTCCGCGCAGAGACCGGGATGTAGGAGAACCGTACCTCGCTCAGGCTAGCCTGAGGTGCGACACCGTGTACACTGTTAATGTTTACACGGACATGCTGGGCCACGGTACCACCGAAATCGATCGTAGTGTTGTGCGCATAGCCGTCTGTACCCGGTGCTTGAGCCAGCGGCTCGACACCTTCTAGAATGGTCCAGTTCTCGCCATCCAAAGAGTGTTCGATGACAACATCCTTGGCGCCGAATGCCACGAAGGACTCGATGAGCTGATTCGAGTTCCAGAGCCAAAGCTCATGTAGCTTGTAGGCCCGGTCGAATGCATACTCGATGGTGGCCGGAATACCAGCGCTGATCCACATGTCGGTGGCATCGGTGCCATGGAGATCATCTACCAAACCGGAACCGTTGATGGTATTCTCAGGCACGGAAACGCCGAATACGCCAGAGGCCGTTGCCGTGATATTGGCAATAGGATGCAAGATGGGCTCGGTCGTAAAGCTCCAGACATTGCCTTCAAAGACCGTTCTGTCCGTGGCGCCATTGACTTCATCGACACGCCAATAATAGGTTTGGTTGAATTCCAGACGACCGGGATCAAAGCGCGTGGCGCTTTGCTCCTGGCTGACCAGGATCCCCAAGGGATTGGCCGTGTTGGCGTCCCGCACAGCCTCTCTTGATGTGCCGAAATAGACATTGTTGGAACGTGCCTCGGAATCGGCCGTCCAGGAAAGATCCACCTCACTGAAGACATCGGTCTGTCCATCGTCCGGAACCGGCAAAGACGGTGGCCGCGGTATATCTTTAATCAGAATCCACGTCGCTTCCCAGATGTCTCGGTCAAACGGCCCGCCGCTCTCCTCCAACATGTAGTACAGCTTGGAGCCGTGCGCCGGCCAGTCGCGTGAGAGAAAGGGCATGCCTTGGTGATCGCCCGTGTTGATGCTGGAACCGAGGCTGAACGTATTCAAGTTGACCACTTCGCCGAAAGGCGAATCGACCGAAGTGCGGTAAGAGGCCCAGATGTCAAGGCCTCCCTCTCCGCCGGGACGGTCAGCAGAACTGGTGAAGAGAAGGAGCCGCCCGTCTGAAGAGAGAGTGGGCGCTATTTCACCATTCTCTGTATTAATGGCGGCCGCGCCCTGGAAACTGTTTAGGTTGACAGGAATGCCAAACTCATCAGAAACCGACTTTCGAGTGGCGATTATCAAATCAAAATCGAGCATGCCTCCCGGACGGCACGACGAGAACAGCAGCGTCAGACCATCTCTGGAAATAAAAGGCGTGGCATCCGCGCCGTCGCTGTTCAAACTCCCTGGGAGCCGGTGAACAGTGTGGAAGGGTTCGTCTACCGAGTTGCGACATGCCTGAAATAAATCAACTCGCGGTTCACACGCGGGGCCGAGGCCGATCGGACCCCGGTTAAAGTATAGCGTTAGGCCGTCATCGGTCATCGATGGATAATCTTCTCCCTCTGAGGGGGTATTGATCGAGTCTAACGAAACGATAGAATCAAATGCCTCTTCCTGCGAATCGCGGGTCGCTTGGTAGAGTTGTCCCCCTGACCCGAAAATGAGTGTTAAGCCGTCGGCCGACACGGTTTGCGCGTAGTCCCTATCAGTGGTATTGATATTCGGGACAGGCTTGGGATTGGTGAAGTATCCCAGCGGCACGGCAGCATCGGCTGGGGCAATACCCGCTGAGCCGGCAAGGAGGAAAGAGAAGACTGCGAAGAGGGTAGCTCGTTTTATCTCACGGACGGTTGCGGTCGGCCCTGCGATTTGGAGCTTGGCGGCCTTCGGGAAGATTCTGCCCAAGCCCTCTTTGGTTCTATCCAAGAGACTTTTCAATCTTGTCATGTCCGTGTCCTCCCTGGATCCTATAGTTATCGGAACAACCTTCCGGCCGGTGGACTTCACCAGTCGTCAATGACTTATTCACTCCTGTGACCCTCAAAGCATTGCACACGACACCTTTCCCTTCTGCCATCGGCAATATCTGATTTCATGTTGCGTTAGGCATGGTTCTATGAACAAATCAGGAGGAACTGCCGGAATCCCGCCGAGAATCTTGAAAAAATACTATTCTGGCCAGAATTTCCAATCCTCCGCAGTCAGAAGGTGTTTCCGTTTGCCTGCCCTTAGACCCCTTGGTATGACGGACTCACGTACACGGCTTTTGATGTTTTTCGTGTACGTGTACCGCTGCTGTGTCCGTGAACGGGTACGCGGTCGGAACCGATGGCGACGGAGTCCATTTGTGGAAGACCGCGACGCGTAAGCGCGTGGGCAAACTTGTTGAGGGCACGTCGGCATCTGCATGGATCTTGCCAGATGGAAAGGCCTTGGTCAGCCTTTCACTTGGTAAAGTGGAGCTTTGGGATTGGTCCACTCTCACCAAGAAGGGCGAGCTGCCAAGACCTAAGGGACCGGCAAGAAATAACTTGGACTGGTCAGCCTTTCACTTGGTAAAGTGGAGCTTTGGGATTGGTTCGC
>JADFHU010000101.1 GCA_022567055.1 Planctomycetota bacterium | reverse complement strand
GACAAAGTTTTGATTATATCTTGTGACAAATAATTTAGATTAAAGCTAGTTTGCTCTTTCACATAAGAAGAAGAGGCATATAAAATAACAATGAAGATTATGCCTGCTGCGAGAATACTATCAATTGTAAAAAATACACCTTTCTTCATTTTATTGCCACATATAAAGCACCATTTTTATTTGATCAGATTTATAAATTACTAACCTATCCGTTCTTACCAAATTATCTCTTTTTATATTGCTGATATTAATGGGAAAACATACAGCATTAGCAAATTTTTGAGCAGATCCATCTATGATTTCCTGTAAGTATCCAGCCAGCAAGATAATCTGCATCAAAATAAAATAAAATATTTTTCCATCGTCAATAGGCCATCTTGTTAAGGACATTGGTCCATTAATCGCAATATCTTCAATTTCATCATAGCATGTTCTTGGAGAAAATGAACAGTTAAATCTTGCAATATCTTTTAAGTCTGCTCCCACACTAACATCCTCAATCCAATATGCCTGCCTAAATATAATATTATCAGCATAATCAAAAGCAATAAATTCATCTTCATTCACAACTGTTGCTAATCTGTCACTTTCAGATTGACCTGCTCTTTTAAAAAATTCAACACTAAGTGCTATATGCTGATTAGCTGAAGGTAATTGGCCTCCAACAAAGAGAATTCCCCCATTACCGAGCCATGTATCAACCGGATTATCTGGATCATGAACTGCGTCTTCAAAGGAATTAAAGCTACTTGTAGCCCATGCAGGATGTTCAACAACAATAAAATCATAATTATTAATATCAGTTATAAATTGAGAAAAGGGTAAAAAATCACATTTCGGGCCACCATCGCAGTAAATAGTAGCGCTAAATGTATCTTCCATAAACGATTTTAAAAATTGTTCTTCATCCTTATTTTGATAATAATAAGCAGCGCTTATATCAAAAGGAACATTAACCAACCCATGTCCAGTTGCGCAGAATCCCTCAACATTTTGTACATCCTCGCTTTCATTTACGAAGAATAAAATATAGTCATAAGTGGTTCCAAACAGTTTTTTGGATTTATTATAATTTATTAGGATAAATTCGTTGAACTTTGTAGTATCTAGTCTATTATAACTGTCTGTAAAGCCTATTCTAGTGACGGTATTAACATCCCAATTATTCGGAAAACCCTTAGATATTAAAGACGAAGAGACAATTTTTGCATCTGAAATTAAATTATCATTTGCTGAAGAATCCTGCTTAGAGATATTTGTTGTATAAGTATAGTATGAAATGAGTACAAGAGAAAATACTATCATGCCTATAACAAAATCAGTAAACCACACTTGGGCTTTTGCATTTTCATTCATTTTTCATTTTCTTTCCATTTTAACTTATATACCATAAAATATAAACATCTGAAGTTTGTTGTGATGCACATTTCCATTCGATAACTCCACTACTGTCTGTTGCAGTTGAAAGAACCAAATCAGCATCAGCATCAGCATGATCAAGAGGAAGGAGAAGTGGTAGGTCAGGGAAGACTGCCCACGGGAGAGCAGCAAAAAGACCAGAGCGATACAGGCCCCCAGGAACATGGCGGCGCTCAACTCCCGCGCGGGCGCCAAGATCAACTCAACCACACTGGGCGTCCCTTGCGCCGTCACCATGGACAATGCCATCTTGAAGGCAATCGAAAAGAGGATCAGCGAGGCAATACTGTTCAGCGCCACGGCGGTGACCAGGGTTTTGGTGAAAATCCCTTTGGACCGTCGGTGCAGGATAATATGAATAATGGTGCTGGGGGAGGTGGTCAGCCCGATGGCGGCCAACAACAGACACTCCGCAAGCGGACGCTTGGCCACAAAATGGAGGGTCATGAAGATCAGCGCGGGCACCAGTATGGTCTCGTAGAGGAGAATGCTGATGATGCGATGGCCCACGTTGTGTAGCTGTCGCAAGACCAGATGGGTGCCCATGGTGAACCCGAAGATACACAGAGCGAAGTCGGTCACCGAACCAAACCCATGTATCATTTCCGGCGTGAACAGGGCCAGAACATGCGGACCGACCAAAATCCCGCCCGCGATATTGCCCACCAAGCTGGGCAATCGAAACTTCCGGGCCACGGCCCCCAGCGTAAACCCGGCCACCATCAGGACACTCAGGGCAAAGAGCGGGTTTTCATCACTCAACAGCGTGTCAGGCATGGCGGCCTGGTAGCAGATCACCCCTGATCTGACCATCATCCACAGAGAGTGCTCACCGAACGGTCTTTGACCGTCCGGGACTTAGGCGAATAGTCAACACAGGTGCCCGGCCGATACCTTGACAGAGGCCACCCCATGACCGCGGGATTAGGCTTTCGGCTCTGTCAGAAAAGGGCATTGCCACACCTTTGCGCGGCTCAATTGGAGACCTCAGTCTGACCGGGTGGGATTGCAGCGACGGACTGTGCGGGGTCCGACCAGTCACGGTCCCCGCTGTTCCAGCCGCGGGCCCAATAGATGAACGGGGTGTCAATCATGGCAATGATCACCTTGAACAGGTACTTGGCGCCTGCCAGTTGGACGGCCGTTTTGAAATCGAATAAGGCCCACCAGACCACGGTTGAATAGATGACGGTGTCAATGAGTTGTGACACCATGGTGGAGAGGTTGTTCCGCAACCAAAGGTGCCTGCCCTGCGTCCAGCGTTTCAGCAGGTGGAACATCCAGACATCGTGGGTTTGACTGATGAGGTAGGCGAATAGCGAACCCAACACAAACCTCGGCGTGAAGCCGAATATCTGCTGCAGGGCCTGATGAACCGCCAGGGCGATCTCCCGCTTGCCCTCCTGCTGCGTCGGGGCAAACATGAGACTGATGCTCATCAAAACAATCAGGATCAGGCTGGTCGAAAAACCGATGAGCACCGCGCGATTGGCCTCCCGCTGGCCATAGCGCTCTCCCAGCAGATCGGTCGCGAAATAGATGCCCGAGTAGATGATCATCCCCAGGCTGGTATCCATTCCAAAGACGGTGGTGAGCTTCGGACCCTGAATGTTGGAGAGCATGATAGCTAAGACGATGGCCGCATAGAGTCCGAGCTTCCCGAACATCCGAAAGAGCAGCAGCGTCATGGCCAGGTCGATGCCTACGGTGGCGACCCAGAGAAGGTTTTGATGCTGCGAGAAGAACGCCGAGATCGGGTCGAGTATCATGTTAGGAACCGCGTATGATTAAATGATCCCTAAGAGGAACAGGAGACCACCAAATGGCGACCCCATTCGGGTGTGTTCTGAGCGTAGAGCTCCATGTCGGGATGTTCATCAAAGGGGGCCTGTAGGACGCGCCTCAGTTGCGCGACAAACCCGCTATCATCCGAGTTCAGACATCTGTCAATCGCCGTCTGAGCAATCCAGTTCTTCAAGACGTACTTGGGGTTCTTCTCCTGCATCAGGGTCTGTGATGCCAACGGGTCACCCTCTTGTCTAATACGATAGTAGTCGACCAACCACGCGGTGACGCGCTCGACCAAGGTGTGGGGGACATGTAGGGTGGGATCGAGATTCCCATCTTGGCCCAGTGCGTAGAGGAATCGATTGTGATCGACTTGGTGGGCCATCCACTCGAAGGCCTGCTCGATCGTTCGGGCGGCCGCCTCCGTGTTCGGCAGGCCGAATCTGGCATGCATCAGTTCACGGAGATGGCCTCTGTACTGGGTCATGAATTCCGATTGGAGCCAAGCGTGAACGTCTTCAACAGAGAGATGATCGTGGAGGGCGGTGGCCAACCTCTGCAGATTCCACAGGGCAACGGCCGGCTGATTCTCGTAGCTGTAACGCCCCTCATGATCGGAATGATTGCAAACATATGCCGGATTGTACTCTTCCAAGAAGCCGTAGGGACCGTAGTCAATGGTGAGACCCAGGATCGACATATTGTCCGTATTCATGACGCCGTGACAGAAGCCATAGGCCATCCACTGCGCCATGAGTGCTGCCGTCTTGCGACTGACCGACTCAAAAAAGTCCCGCACCCGATGGTCCCCATCGCACTCGGGATAGTACTCCGAGAGCACAAAATCCAGCAGGCGGGCCAGTCGTTCCTGTTTGCCGGGTGCATCGTAATACTCAAAGGTGCCGAAGCGAATGAAGCTCGGTGAGAGCCGAATCATCATGGCCCCGGTCTCCACGGTCTCCCGATACACCGGTTCGTCGCTGCCCACCAGGCCCAAAGAACGGGTCGTGGGAATGCCCAGGGCATGCATATACTCACTGATCAGATACTCTCGCAGCGTGGACCGCAGCACGGCTCGACCATCTCCCATCCGGGAGTAGCGTGTCTGTCCGGATCCCTTCAACTGACATTCGTAGCCATTCCTCTCTCCCAGGATATGGGCGCGACCGTCACCCAGACGTCCAGCCCAGTAGCCAAATTGATGCCCGCCGTAGCATGAGGCCAGCGGTGTTTGGTCGCCGAAGTAGAGCTGCCCGTTGAGAAGCTCGCGCCAGCGGTCCGGGGACAAATCGTCTTCTTGGAGGCCCAGCAGGGCCGCGCCGCTGGGATTGAGATCAATCAGGGTGGGATTCGCGAGAGGCGTGGTATCCACTTCCTGCCAGAAATCGTCGCCGAGTTGGCGAAATCGCGAGTTCGGGGGAAATACAACTGGCACTAATCGTCACTCGACTCGACATCGTCGGGAAAGAGTGTACTCCACAGGGTGAAGCCCTCGGTCAGGCTGTGGACCATCGAAAAACCGTTATCCGCAAAGTAAGCCGCACCCCCGCGACTGGAATTGCCGTGATAACAGTAGATGATGTGATGCTTGGAGGTATCGGCCTGTTCGATGAACTCGTTGATGTTCCCATCCGTCACGTTGATCGCACCGGGGATATGGCTCTCGGCATAGCTGCCTGCATCCCGTACGTCGACAAAAACTGCGTCCTTTTCCTTGAAACAGGCCATAGCCTCATCCGCACTAATCTCGACATCGTCCATTGCAATCTCCTAGTAGGGATTTGCTCTTAGCCTATGCGTCATCACACGGACAGCAGCATACCAATCGGCAGCACAATCGGCAAGCCTTGAGTTAGAATTGCCAGGGTTGACCGCCACAGGGGAAACGTTAGGCTGGGCCTCAAACCGACGGATACCCGGATACGCCAAGGAGTTGTGCAAAAATAAATCATTGGTTTTACGCTCAGATTTGCGTCAGATTCGTTCGTGATCGATTGAGCGAAACCGGAAGCGTAGCTGTTCTACGTTGAGGATTCGCGATTGAGGAACGGACGAAGATGGCGTGAAGATGAGATGGAAAACCGGTGAGTTATTTTTGCACGAAGACTAAGGGGCAAAGATGCTATGAGGATTATTACACTCTTGCCAAGCGCTACTGAGATCGTTTGTGCGTTGGGGCTGGGTGATCGCTTGGTCGCGGTGAGTCACGAATGCGATTTTCCCGAGCGTGTGAAATCACTTCCCAAGGCCACCCGCAGCAACATCTCAGCGGGGCTCTCTCCAACCGAAGTAGACGGCCAAGTCGTGCAGGCTGTGGAAGAGGGCAAAGCGCTCTACACGGTGGACAGCGACTTGTTGGCAACACTTCAACCCGATCTGATTGTGACTCAGGGTCTCTGCGATGTCTGTGCCGTTAACTACGAGACCCTACAGGAGACGGTGAAACGACTTCCCCCGCCGCTGGCAGAGGCAATCGAACTCGTCTCCCTGGAGGGAACGTCGTTTGATCAGATCCTCGGTGACATCGAACGAGTCGCCCGAGCCACGCAGGCAGAGGCCACGGCAGCCACATTGATCCAAGACCTGCGGCGGCGCTGGCAGGCCTTGCGGAGCCGGCGCCATCCTGCAAAGCCGCGAGTCCTGGCGCTCGAATGGCCCGATCCGCCCTATTTCGGGGGACATTGGGTCCCTGAAATGATCGCGGCAGCCGGTGGCATTGATGTGATGGGTAGCATAGGCATCGACTCCGGCCGCTGTACCTGGAAGGAGATTTCAGAACAAGATCCGGATGTGATACTCCTCATCGCCTGTGGATTCGGTCTGGACCGCAACGTCGAATTTGCCCGACAGTTGTACAGCCGACCCGACTCCGCACAATTGCGGGCCGTCTCGGAGCAACGCGTATGGGCCTGCGATGCCAACGCCTTTTTCAGTCGCCCCGGGCCGCGCATCGTCGATGGAGCGGAAATGTTGCAGGCCATCTTCTCGAACGGCGCGGAGAAGAGGCCGAATGCCCTGCGTGTGACCGGGACGGCAGCGACTTAGGGGCCTTTTGCAGACCAGCGCCTCTTGTGCGAGCGTACCGGCCGTTTGGCTTCTGGTCTCCGAGGCATCGAGTGCGGTGGCCCTCGCCCCAAGCGTGCTGGCCCTTTTGCCTCACCGGCGTGATCTCTCCTACGGGTTGGAAGATGAAGGGTCGTCCCCCGCGTCCTCCAAGAGGAACCAAGTCACACTCTTGGGAGGCATCTGGAGGGGGACATTCACGGAGTAATCACGATCGAGCTTCAGAGTCTGCGCAGGACCCTCTTGCTCACGAATGCTGACGACTGTGGTAATCCCGGTGTAATAGAGTGGCAGTTCCAGGGATCGCTGGACCGCTCGGTCCAAGGGGTTGTAGACCATCGCCAGCCCTCTGTGTTTGAGTTGTGAGTTGACGTGCAAGAGCGCGTCGATGTCGCGACCGTCCGCACGCCGGAGGTGAATGATGTCAGATTCCAGGATGTCGCGATACCGTTTAAAGAAGTCGACCCACCGTTTTACCAACGCCTGGGTGGCAGGCGTGTCGTATAGACGGGGCCCGCGATAGCAGGCCTGGACGCCCGCACCCAGGTTGTTGGCCAGATGGGCGCCATAGGCATCGAGGTGCTCGGAGAGGGGTTCGATAGTCGCCGCCGGTCCACCCCCATGGTATTCCGTTAAAGGAACGAACATCCAGCCCATGCTCGGTGTCTTGGTCCAGGTGCCGTCATAGATGTTTTGGCGACCATGGATGATCTGCTGGTCGCGGGGCAGGGACCAGGTGCTCTCCCGGTACCCCATGCCACACTTGTTTGAGCCCGAGAGGTAGTAGAAGTCCGGCACGTTCAAATAGATCCCTCGGCTGCGACACCAGCGGTAGAAGCGAGTGATGGTCTGCCACTGCCGCCACTGCGAGTCTGCCTGTCCCCTGTGCCCGGGATGGGCCGTCGAGGCGCAGGTATCTCCCGGATAGGAACCATCGTGTTCCAGCAAGTTGAACCCGGTCTTCTCATAGAACGCATAGAGTTTGCGAAAGTAGTCCTGTCCCCAGGTGCTGCCCAGGCAGGGTGCGTTGCCAAACTTGGCGCCGCCGGGTTTGCCCGTGGCCTCGTCGATAACATCGTGCTGGGCGCCGATTCGTCGACTGGACAGCAAGGAGTAGCCACCGAGTTCGACGCCCTTGCTGTGGGCATAGTCGGCCAGTGCCTTCCATTGGGCGAGTGTGTCGGGATTCTCGTTTTCGAGGTTGAAGCCGCTGCCGAAGGTGAGGATGACCATCTCAAAACCAACCTCGGCGCACTGATCGATTGCCAGGCGCACGGCGTTCGGGTCTGCCCGACGCACATGCATCATCAGAGGGTTTTCCGTGACCCAGGGCGCGATGGTGCGATACATGCGTCGTATGGCCAGGCCCTTGCGTTCTCGCTCCGTACTGTCAAACACCAGCTCGAAGGTACGAAAGGATTCAAAAGTTGTCCCGGGGGCGATGTCCACGTCGGGACCGACAGGGGGACGAGACTCCAGTAGACAAGGGTTTTCGCGAGGATAGCTGACCTGAGTGAGATACTGAGGGTCACGTATCCAGTAGGTCGTGTGATTGGCCACAATAGCATTCATACCGCCGAAGGCATAGTCACTCTCCACATGAATGTTGGGGACATTCCAGTTGCTGTATCGCTCAACATGTGATTCATATTCGACCAGCGCCAGGATTTCACTGGTGAAGCTGTTCAGTCGCACGGGCTCGGAAGCACCGTTGTGAACCGTGAGCCACTTACACAGGAGGGGAATGCCTTGGTAGATCTCATAGTGCACGGCAACGGTCAGATGCGAAAGTCGTCGCAGATCCGTGTCGCTGGTCCCTTCGGCAGCCAGTGCCTCCAACGCATCCTCTGACAACCGATACCGCATCATCAGGGCTGCACCCGGCGGCGGCCAGGGCAGGTCAGGCGAGGGACGCACACGCTTCCAGGCGAAGCGTGGCTTGGATTGCCCACTCTCATGGTCCACGAAGCGAAAGGCCTTAGGCTCACGCCGCAAGGAATCAATCCAATCGTCCATCAGATAGGCATAGTTGGGTTGACCCGTGAGTCCACCCACGTTGAAGGAAACGCCCTCAACCTTCAGTCGTGCTTCCGGCTTAATGCCACGTATCAGAGACTCGCCCGTCATCAGGTTGTCAAAGGCCACCGTGGCGGCATTCGGTGAGAGGCGAATGCGTCGTTGGATCAACCCGTTGGAGAGCGTCAGCGTCTTACCATCCTCACTCACGGTCACCCGCGCCGGTTCAGTCATGGGTGTGACCAGCCAGTCGTGCTGCTGTTGCCGAGCGACCAAAGGCGAGAGGCAACAAAAGAGAGCACTAACCAAGACGCATATCAAACGTGAATGAATGATTCTCATGAGGGAATGTTACGCTCAGCCAGGTGATTGGACAAGTAGAAACAGAACGCCATCTCAGTCCTGTTTTCTCTGCGTCTCTGCGCCTTGAGGGAGCCCCGCGACCGGGCGCGAGCGCATGTTTACGCAATCAGTTCACCAATCACCTCACCCCCAAACTGGCTGAGCTGTTTGAAGCGGCCGCCGTGGAAGTAGGTGAGTTTGTTGTCGTCCAGTCCCAACAAGTGTAGGAGGGTGACGTGCAGGTCCCGGACGTGGTGGACGCATTCCACCGCTTCCGCGCCGGTCTCGTCTGTCGCGCCGATGGTGTGCCCGGCGTTGACGCCGCCGCCGGCCATCCAGATGGTCATGGCGTGGGGATTGTGATCGCGGCCATAGGCCGTGCCGCCGCGGACGCCGTTGTCGGGCGAACGACCGAATTCGCCGCACCAGATGACGAGTGTGCTTTCCAGCAGGCCGCGCCGCTTCAGGTCGGTCAACAGGGCAGCAATCGGCTGATCTACGCTGCGGACGAGATTGCCGTGGGCCCGTTCGATGTAGTCGTGCGAGTCCCAGGTGCCCGCGTAGACCTGTACGAAGCGTACGCCCTTTTCGACCAGCCGGCGGGCCAGCAGGCATCTGCGACCGAAGCCATCCGTCGGCTTGCGGTCGATGCCGTATAGATCCAGTGTACGAGCGTCCTCCTGGCTCATGTCGAGAATCCCGGGCACCTGCATCTGCATGCGGAACGCCAGTTCGTATGCCTCCATCCGTGCTGCCAGGTCGTCGTGCTGCGGATGCTGGGAGGCGTGCGCTTTATTCAGTCTGGCCAGCAGATCGAGATTCTCGCGCTGGTGTGCCCGCGTGACACCTGGCATCGGTTCCAGATCGAGGATAGGCGAGCCCTTGGGTCGCAAGGGCGTGCCCTGGTAGTAGGCGGGCAGGAAGCCATTGCCCCAGTTGGCCGCGCCGCCCTGCGGGTAGGAGACTTCCGGCAGCACGATGAAGCCGGGCAGGTTCTGGTTCGGTGATCCCAGTCCGTAGGTCACCCATGACCCCATGGCCGGCCCGCCGCCGAAGCGATTGCCCGTGTTCATTTGGTACAACGCCGTCGGATGGTTGACCGAATCCACCTGGCAACCGCGGTAGAAGCAGATGTCGTCGACACAGTGGGCCAGATGCTGCCAGTTTTCCGCGATGTCGGCACCCGACTTGCCGGCCTTGCGGAACTTGAAGGGGCTCTCTACGTAGTAGCGTTTGCCACTCTCCATGGCCGACTTCATCTCGCCCGTCCGTGTGAACTCCTGCAGGTGCAGTTGGGCCAGTTTCGGTTTCGGATCGAAGGTGTCGATGTGGGACGGGCCACCCTCCATCATCAGGAAGATGCAGTTCTTGGCTTTGGTGGGGAGATGGCCCTTTTTCGGTTCGAGCGGACCCGCGGACGCGGCCTGTGCGCTGTCTGCGGGCAGGAGGGCGCTCAACGCCACGGATCCCAACGTGGCGCCCAAACCGTAGAGGAATTCACGACGCGAGTTATGGCGTTTGCTTGTCAACGGCGGTATCATCTTTCCGCATCTTTCAATAGACGTAGGCGAATTCATTTGAGTTGAGCAACACCAGGCAGACCTCCGCCAGACCGCGTAGCTCCGGACCGACATCGGAGGCTTTCAAATCGGGCACAAAATCAGCATACATCTCCAAGGGCTCGACGAAGGTAAATCTTTCGCCCGTGTTTTCTTCGACGGCCTCACGCACCACTTCCCTGGGGTAAGCAGGGGGGGCGAAGGTCAAACCTCTGTGCCGAGTCGTCATCCGCTCCCAATGGGCCAGACAGGCTTCGGTTTCGCCCGGCTTCGGGACGCGACCGAAGGCAAGCCGGAAGAGTCGGTCAATCGTCCTCTCGCCGGAGCTCTTTTCCTTCAGCACGCGATTTGCCATGGCGATCGCACGGTCGAAGGAAATCTCGCTGTTGAACAGGGCGAAGACCTGAGGCGTGACGTTAGAGGCTTCCCGCGCCTCGCAGGAGAGATCGGGCGCCGGCGCGTTGAAGACTTGGAGAAAGGGATCGCGCTGGCCCCGCAGCCGCAGTGCGTAGAGGGAGCGACGGTGCCGCTGCTGGGGCAAGGGAGAGGGTTGCCACGCTTCGGCGAACGTCCCCATGACCTGACGCGGTTGCAGCGCCGCTTCCAGGTTCATCTCGGGCCGCACGGGGATGCCACCTACGGCCGGATTCAATTCGCCGGAGACGCTTAGCATCGCGTCCCGCAGCTCTTCCGCTTCCAGTCGTCTCGGCCGGAACCGCGCGTAGCTTATGCCGTTTGGGTCTTGCAGGGCGAGCGTCTTCGGCTGCGGATGTTGCGACGCACGGCGGTAGGTCTCGGAGGACATGATCAGGCGATGCATCGATTTCACCGACCAGCCCTCTTGCATGAAGGTCCAGGCGAGCCAGTCGAGCAATTCGGGGTGTGAGGGTTTCTTCCCGGTGGTGCCGAAGTTATTGGGATTCCCGGCGAGCGCCTGATTAAAGTGCCATTGCCAAATGCGATTGACCATGACCCGCGACGTCAACGGATTTCGTTCCGATACGATCCACTCCGCCAACGCGCGACGGCGACCGACGATGCCGGTCGGAATGCTCGCATCGTCCGCAGAGACATCTGAGAGCGTATTCGCGGCACTCAGCACGCCGGGGGTGACGGGTGTCGTCGGGGAAAAGGGATCGCCGCCGGCTAGGACGCAGGTTTCTTCCAACTCGCCGGTCGTCATGGGTTCTT
>JADFHU010000740.1 GCA_022567055.1 Planctomycetota bacterium | reverse complement strand
AGGGTCAAGCGGTTGATCACTTCGTAGATCATACGCGGGACCAGAATCGACTCACCGGGGATGCTGTCCCGTACCAGCGACCGGAAGGGTTCATCCTCGGCCAGCCGGAAGTTTTTGTTCGCCACCTGCCGCGCCAGGGCACGATAGGCCAAAAGACGCTTATTCTCCAGGAGAAAGGTCAAATCAAACACATCGTCGCTGCGGATGCGATAGGAGTCTCGGAAGAGTTCATGCCCAAAACTGTCGAACAGGTCCTCGTCTTTGGGTAGAGAGCGGGGGATCAGCTTCTTTTCCGGTAAGACGTAGGGCGTCAGGACGATGATGACTTCCCGCTTTTCATATTCTTCTTCTGGGCGCGAAACGCCGCCCCTATGAAGGGAAGGTCTCCCAAGAAGGGGATCTTGTCCTGTGTCAGGGTTTGCTCGCGTGACACCAGGCCACCAATGATGAAGGGCGTGTTGTTGCGGATCCGTGCATAGGTCTGCACGCGACGCGTTGAAATGGTCGGTGCCGAGGCCAAAACGTTGCCATTATTGTCTTTCATCTCCAGATCTTCGCCGGGCACCTTGGCAGACACGACGGTATCGATGAGCATGCTCACCTCGTCCCCCTGTTCGTTGATTCGCGGACGGATGTTGAGCAGAATACCGGTGGGCAAGTACTCAAACTTGAAACTGACCTTGTTGGAGGAACTGGCAAACCCCTCCAGGCTGCTGGCGATGGGAATGTCCACCCCCACGCGAATCGTCGACTGTCGATTGTTCAAGGTCAAGACGCTGGGACGGGAGAGGATCTCGGCCTTTTCCGCTCGGATCAAGGCACGGATTTTCAGCGACCAATCCCATTGAAAATCTCCTTGAAACACGTTGTGCAGCATCGACGTGTTGTCTGATTCAAGGATCAAAGTGCTCAACGCCGAGCCTGCATTCGCCGCCCCACCGGCCAGCCTAAGGGGCGACGTGTCCAGAAGGCCCCATTCGATCCCCAAATCCTTCAGTCCGTCCTCGCTAATCTCGAGGACCATGCATTCAATGAATATTTGACGCGCCGGGCGGTCAATGAAGGTGTCCAGCAGTCGCCGCACTTCGCTGAATTGGTCCGGGTGGGCCGGGTGAAACAAGACCATAATCTGTGTCATGGGAGAGGCAACGGCATTGGGAGTAATGTCCGCGGCCATGCCAGGCATCAAGGAGAGTCCCGTCTGCTTATCTAAAGTGGTCGCGGTGGCACCTATCAATCCGATATCCTTTTCTGCTGGATCGGGGACCTTGACGACGTAGGGCAGCGCCGCAAACTCGGGCGTGGCCGGGAGTTTGGTGGGATCATCGATGGTGGTGACGCCCAGTGCCTGGAGCATGGTCAAAGCGGTCGCGGTATCCGTGTAGCTGAGCTGAATGAGTTTCTTATCGAGGTCTCTGACGGTCAGGCCGGCGCGCATTTGATGCAGCGAATCGATCAGCTCGGTCACGAGCGGTTCTAAAGTTCCCAGATCGGGGTTGACGACCAGCGGCCCCTCCGTGACGACGACACCCAGCACCCAGAACTGCGGGGGCTGCGAGACGAAACGCCTGACCCCGAAACTGAGCACATGGATCCCAGCCTCCCCCGATCGGGTCAGCGCGCGGGCACCACTCAAGCTTTCGGGGGGAAGCGGCAGCAAATCGGTCACCGTCATGGACGCTCGGACATAGCCAAGATCGGCCCCCAAACGCAGCGTCAATCGATCGGCGATGTCGTTTATCTCGGTCTGACTCAGTTTGGGCAAGGAGACAAGCCGGGTGGCGTCCGCGGGCAGAGCTGGCTTCGCCGCCATGCTCAGCGCGTCCGCCAGGCCGATCCTTGCGGGCACGCTGCTTCGGCCCTGGGGGCCTCTGCGAGCTTGCCGAGAGATCTCGGGGGCAGGCGACTGGGCAGCGGGGAGCGACGTTGCTGGGAAATCCCTTGCTTCAAGCGCCGCGGCCAGCTTGGCCAGCTCGCCCGGCTCCTCTTCATCGAGAACGATGCCATTGACCGCGAAGGGGCGGTCGAACCGGATATCCTGGACGGTCTCTACCGTTGAATCCGTGCAGCTCGTCATAAAGAGGAGCCCCCACGTCAGCAGCGCCAAGATCAACACGGAAGTTGTCCGGTTGGCCCGGATGGCAAGCGACGGTCTGACAGCCTCGGCGATCGGCAGTGCATCCAAAACGTGCCGGTCCAGGAGCGGGTGACCCGTGGAGGAGTCGTTTAATCGCGAGAATAGACTGATGGGGATTGACTTGCCCGATCCCCCTCCACAAGAGCGGAAAAACCATAAACCATTTATAAATCTAAACTTACAGCTGTCTTTTGTCGGCTTGAACATTGCGAATCGGAAAATCCGTTTTGCCGCATCCCCGATCTGACTAGACATGTTATTGATTCACCCTTGGCAAGAAGCTTGAAGCACCATAGTACAGTGATTCCCCGTACTTTCCAGGATGAATAAGAGAAAAAAATCTCAATACCGTGACTAGCTCAGCGGACGCTCTGACCGGCCATTCTCGGCAACAGGAGGCGAGACTCAGCGTTCGCTGTCGGGCTGACAGGAGCAGGCAACAAATCACCGTGGCGATGCATGGGCACAGAAGCGCGGTAGTGATTCTTTAGCAATACTGGTTGGAGCGAATTCTACCCCTTTCAAACTGACCACGGGCTTAGGACCCGCCCGAAAATAACTTACCGATTCTCCATCTCATCTTCAGGCCGTCTTTGGCCGTTCCTCAATCGCGAAATCCTCAACGTAGAACAGCTACGCTTCCGGTTTCGCTCAATCGATCACGACCAAATACGACCTAAATCTGAGCGGATAATTCGGTAATTTATTTCCGGGCGAGTCCTTAGTATCCTCCCAAGACCCCCTCCGAGGCCATCGCCTCCGATTCTGTGTCACACCCTAAGATTCGACACCACGCTGCATTCGCCTCTGTATTCAGCCGGGACGCATCGGCGGTCGCTTAGGCTCCCTC
>JADFHU010000739.1 GCA_022567055.1 Planctomycetota bacterium | reverse complement strand
GGTCGAGACACACAATCACCCCTCGGTCCTCGATCCCTACGGGGGGGCCGCCACGGGGATAGGGGGCGTCATTCGTGACCCCATGGGTACGGGCCTGGGCGCCAAACCCGTGGCCAACACCGACGTCTTCTGTTTCGGCGAACCGGACCGGACGCTGGCAGAGATTCCCAAGGGAATCCTCCACCCCAAACGCATCATGAAGGGCGTGGTGTCGGGCGTCCGCGACTATGGCAATCGCATGGGCATCCCCACGGTGAACGGCGCCATCTACTTCGACGATCGCTATCTGGGCAACCCTCTGGTCTTCTGTGGCAATATTGGGATCCTGGATCGAGACAAGTGCTTCAAGCGCACCGAGGCAGGGCAACTGGTGATCGTAGTGGGGGGCAGGACGGGACGCGATGGTATCCACGGCGCCACCTTTTCGAGTGGCGAAATGACGCACGAACATGACTCGCTCTTTTCGCACGCCGTGCAGATTGGCAACCCCATCGTCGAGAAGAAGATGCTTGATGTGTTACTGCAGGCCAACGCGGCGGGACTCTACGAAGGCATCACCGACTGCGGCGCCGGCGGCCTCAGCAGCGCCATCGGGGAGATGGGCGCCGACTTGGGGGTCGAGGTAGACCTGGACCAGGCACCCCTGAAATACGCCGGGCTCAGCTATACTGAGATCTGGATCAGCGAGGCCCAGGAACGCATGGTGATCGCAGTAAAGCCGGAGAACCTGGAAACCATTTCGGCCATCTTCGCGGCCGAGAATGTGGAATCAACGGTGGTGGGGCGATTCACTAGCGACAAGAAGCTGAAGCTGCGCTACCAAGGCCGGTTGGTCTGTGATATCGACATGGACTTCTTGCACGAGGGCGTGCCCAAATTTGCGCGCAGGGGCGTCTGGAACACGCCGTCCTTGAAGGAACCCCGTTTGCCGGAACAGGGCGACTACACCGCGGATCTCTGCAAAATTCTGGGCGCCTACAACATTGCCAGCAAGGAGTGGGTCATACGACAGTATGACCATGAAGTGCAGGGGGGCTCCGTGATCAAGCCGCTGACCGGAATCGCCAATGACGGCCCCAGTGACGCCGCGGTCTTGCGGCCAAAACTGACCTCGGATCGAGCGGTGGCGGTCAGTTGCGGCATGAATCCACTCTATGGCGACCTTGATCCCTACTGGATGGCGCTGGCCGGCATCGACGAGGCGGTCCGCAATCTCGTCTGCGTCGGGGCCCGTACCGATAGGATCGCCTTGCTCGACAACTTCTGTTGGGGAAACTGTGCCAAGCCCGAAGTATTCGGCTCCTTGGTCCGCGCGGCACAGGCCTGCTATGACGGGGCCATCGCCTATGGAGCCCCCTTTATTTCCGGCAAGGATTCGCTGAACAACGAATTTGCCTGCGAAGATGGGTCCACGATCTCTATCCCGCCGACGCTCCTGATCAGTGCCATGTCTCTGGTGGATGACGCGAATCAGTGCATCACCATGGACGTTAAGGCGGGGGGCAATCTGATTCTGGTCGTCGGCCGGACCCACAACGAACTGGGGGGATCCCACTTCTACAAACTGCAGGGTGAACTCGGCGCGAACGTGCCCAAGCTCGACATGGACATGGCGCCGAAGACCGCCCGGGCCCTGGCCGCCGCCATCGGTCAAGGACTTGTGGCGAGCTGCCACGACTGTTCGGAAGGTGGCTTGGTCGTGGCGCTGGCAGAAATGGCCTTTGCGGGGGGACTCGGAATCGAGGCACATCTGGGAGACCTACCCAGGGGACCAGGATGTGAGGGGGCGGCCACCCAACTGTTCAGTGAGTCCAATGCACGCTATGTGGTCGAGGTAACACCAGAGCACCTGGTCGCCTTCTCCGCCTGCTTGCGGGGGATTCCGGTGGGCCGGATCGGCAGCGTCGTTGAGGCTCAGATCCTCCGCGTTCAGGATGCATCGGGAAGAACCGTCATCGAAGCCGAAATCGACCTGCTCAAGTCGTGTTGGCAGGCACCGCTAAACTGGTAGTCGAAAAAGGGCCCTTCGCAGGCGTCGATGGGCCGGGATGAGAACAGGGACGAAGACGCAAAAATGACAGACGTAAGAGCCATTGTCCTACGGGCCGCCGGCACCAATTGTGATGTGGAAACGCAGCATGCCCTTGAATTGGCGGGGGCACGGGTAGACCGGGTCCATATCAATACCCTCATTCGGAATCTGGAGCTCGTTGACGCCTATCAGATATTCGTCATTCCCGGTGGTTTCAGCTACGGCGATGACGTGGCGGCCGGCAAGATCCTCGCCAACCAGGTGATGCATCATCTGCGTGAGGCGCTGAAACGCTTCGTGGAGCAGGGCAAGTTGGTGTTGGGCATTTGTAATGGGTTCCAGGTCCTGGTCAAGGCCGGCCTGTTGCCCGGAGCGACAGCATCGTCCGACACGCAAGAGGGCGTGACCATCACCTACAACGACAGTGACAAGTTTGAGAATCGTTGGGTCTACCTCGCCCCGCGGACAGATCGATGTGTGTTTGTCGAGCCGGCCCGCCGTCTCTACTTGACCGTCGGCCACGGCGAGGGCAAGGTGGTCGCGCAGGACCCGTCCGTCTTGAGCCGGCTCCAGAGCACGAGGCATATCGCGTTTCAGTATGTCGATGCTCAGGGGCGGGAAGGGGGCTACCCCGTCAACCCCAATGGATCGATGGCGTCGATTGCCGGGCTGACGGATGCGACCGGCCGTATACTGGGACTGATGCCCCATCCGGAGCGTTTTGTTCACCCCACCCAGCATCCCCGCTGGACGCGTATGAATGGCAATGTCGAGTGCGATGGCAGGACGATTTTTGACAACGCCGTGAAGTATGTAAAAGGTCACTTCTAGGCTTTGTCGGAAAACTCCGTCGTCGGCCCGAGAGCGAGCAATTTTTTCGCCTGGCAAAGACGGCGAAGCAGGCGATGTTTGTTCTATCGTCGATGCAGCCGGATGCGGCCAGGCGGAAAAAGGGC
>JADFHU010000100.1 GCA_022567055.1 Planctomycetota bacterium | reverse complement strand
TTTTCCAGAAGGCGCTGCATGGCTTAGATTGTTGCTCGATTTGGAAGATGGAAAACCAGGGCATTTTCATTTTGATATTGGTCGAGATTCCGTATACGGCGAGCAGAAATCTCTTGAAATAGTTGATATCAACGAGGTCCATAAACTGGTTGACAGGTTTGCTGGTTTAGATGTGAGGATTGCGTTGTCCGCAGAGTATTCTATTCCGCTTAATCAACTTCCTGAACGAGGGATGATTAGCACTCTTTTGGGGGTGGAGACTGAATCATGTGGTGTTAATCTGTCTGTTGACGGGGCTTCGATGTCTATCGAAGATGATGTCTTCACAAGAATCCGGTGGTTTTACAATAAAAATAAGAAATGTATCGAAGCAAACCTTGAAGCTCAGACGGAATCAGAGATCGATGATGAGTATCTTGAGGATGCGGTTGAATTGATGCGGGTTGGGCTTGAATGTTTCATTTTTGAAACAAGTGAGGATTTGAGATATGACACCAAAACTGATGAAACCAAGGCAAAAGCTTGACAATCCATTTTCGGACGATTTTATCGATTGCGATTATGATCTTGATAACACTACTAAAACCCAAATCACAAGCACACCAAGTGGCCGGAGACTGGAAAGAAATTTACGGATTGTTGAACTGGAGCGACAAGTGAAAAATCTCACACAGCAGATGGCCCAGATTATTTCTCTTGTCGATCCTGAAGACATTCATGCTGCAAAACGCCTGAAGAGAATTTCGCCATCCACCACGCAACTAAGTGTCTGGGCAAAACAATCTGATCCACCCAAGGATTTAGCGGATAATGAGGATGATTGGATGTGATGATACGACGTGCCTAATTTGCGCCAAGGACAAATTATCTGGAAGGAAGTTCCGGATTCCAATGGTTATAATTGCTATCGACGCCCTGTAATTATCCTCAACCGCACAGTGGAAATCGCGCCTGCTGAGAAGTTGACAGGGGTCGTTGTCTCTGTCACTGCGTATGATAAAAATCCACGTCCCGCTGATTACATTGAAATACCATACCATCGGCAGGGAAGAGTACGCACGAAGCTCAAAAAGCCATGTGTTGCTGTCTGTTCATGGCTTATTGAGCTTGACAAACAAGTGCCTGAATCAGACATTTGTGGAATTGTGCCGCCCCAGGTAATGGAAGAAATTATCAACGCAGTGCGTTCATGTCACGAATAGACAAGCGCAGACACCGTCGCCGGGAAGCCGTTCGGGGAAGTTGATTTCATCTGGCCTACACGTCCCGCTCCTGAACGGTACACTGTGGGAGAACACCCTCAGGCGGAGTGTTGTGCCACAGTAAATCTTATTTGATTCCTCAGAAAGGAAGACATCCATGAGTCACATTCGTAGAAATCTTGCTTCGGTTGCCATCGTATTGGCAGTCACAATTAGCGGCTGTTCAAGTGAAGTCGAAATAATCGGCGAGAATCAAGACCCAGAGAACCTCACGGCGAACCGGAGTGAACACGATCGCGATGGCGATGAACATGGCGGGGAAGGCCAAGGTGAACACGACCGAGACGGTGACGGCCATCATGGAGAGGAAGGCGAAGAATCAGGCACTGAACTTACCCTGAACCAGACCTACGATAATGTCCGAAACGGTGCCCGGCTGATCTTGGCCTACGACGCGCAAAGCAATACGTTCAATGGCACGGTGGAAAACACAACAGACAAAACGCTGCAACGGGTTCGAGTTGAGGTTCACCTGTCGAATGGTAAAGAACTCGGCCCAACAACTCCGGCCGACCTCGCACCCGGAAAGAAAAGAGATGTCAGACTGACTGCAACAAACAAGGATTTTGATGGGTGGACCGCCCATCCTGAAGTCGGAAGTGGCGAGCATGGCAGTGGCGAAGGACGTGGCGAGCATGATCGAGAAGGCTCCGGCGAGCACAATTAAGAAACTCCCAGTTAAGACCGTAGACGCCGCACAACGAATAAGAGTTTGCACCGGATCGCCGAAGGCGTCCGACTGTGGCAGAGCCTGAGTCCTCCGGGCATCGAATCCCCTTCCATTGTTCCCGCCCCCTTGCTGTCGTTACTCGGTTTCGGCAGCCTGCCTATCGGGCCTCCGCCCTTTTATCATCGCAGAGGATTCTTCTTTGCCTGCCTTCAGCGCCCTGGCCGAGCTTTGACGTGATCTTGTAATGGGCGATGGATTGGTCGATCATCTTTTCATTTCGTTTCAACAGGCGGGCATTTTTCGTTCAGTTCGGAAAACCAGTTGAAACGGATGTTGACCCTGTTCGGATGCTGGGTGTTCTGACTATTCTCGACATCATTGACTTCTTCCACCAACACCAGGAATCGCTCGTCATCGGAGGCCACATCCCAGCCGTATGTCACGGACGAGGGCGGAAGATCCACGACCTTCTCCGGCGTGCCGGGCACGATGACGTTGTCCTTAACGAGGATGGGTGCCGCCATGATGGTTTTGCCCAGTTCGTAGAATAGCCGGTCCCCTTTGTGGGACCATTTTGGCTCGAATCCACCCTCCGCGGAGATCTGTTGAACGCTACCGGCTCCATCGAGGGCTCTTACGAAGACCTCCCGGCTTCCCGCACGGATGAGATCATAGGCAACCCACCGACCATCCGGTGAAACAGATGGATTGCTCTCAAGGTCCGGCGAAGCAAGCCACGGTTTAGCCACCGGTTTATCCTCAGTCAATGACGAGATCAAAATGTCTGTGTCCGTTTCGGGTGATGAACTCGTTACCAAGAGAGCATTTCCATCCGGTGTAAAACAATGGGGCGTCAGATAACCAGTATCGGCAGGTATCAGCAATTCGGCATCATCGGAGAAATCCGAGCGCTTGCGCCATATACTCCGACTGGTTTCACGACTTGATGCGAAGACGATCCACCGATCGTCCGGTGACCACAGGGGTATGCCATCTGCTGCATCGTCGAAGGTGAATCTTCTTAAGACGTCAGTTTTGAGATCTAACACATAGATGTCGCCCCCCATGCTCAAAGCAACACGGGCGTCATCGGCAGACAGATCGAACCGGGATGCGCCGCCTTTGTCAAATGCGGGCGTCATGCTCCCGTCCGGGCCGATCCAGACGAAACGCCTGGTTTTTTCTCTGATTTGCCTCTTATAGGCCAGTGTGCCATCCGATGCGAGAGCCAGTAGTTTACCGTCATGCCAGATGGGAACTACCGGGCCGACCGGGTTTAGCTGGCGGATGCTAAACGCCTGCGCAAACCAGACACCATCGATCCTGAAAACGATATGGCCCGAGGGAAAATACACTCCAATTTCCATGCCATTTTTGAGCACCTCACGCTCACCGGTGGAGATCTCCACAATCTCCAGCCGATGTCGGTTCTCGCTTTCGCCGCTCTGCATGATTGTGGTAAAAACAACATGTTTACTCCCGGGAAGAAAGCCAGGAAGCACGTGTACGACTTCCCTTTCTTGGATTTCCGTCAATTGGCGAGGCTCCCCCCCCGTGGACGGAACTGTCATGAGACCGCGTCCTTGATGGACATAGACAATGGTGCCGTCGTCCCCCCAATGGGCCCCGAGGATATATTCATCCTGACTTAGGGTCCTGGGTGTTCCGCCGGAGAGAGATACCACTTTCAATGCAAAGCGCGTCGCGAATCCGAGGGACTGGCCGTCCGGAGAGAAGAAAGGATTGTAACCGTACTCCGTGCCGGGGATCTCGATTTCTGGCGTGCCGTCCAGCGAATGGATTCTGAGGCGTTTGCCACCGGTGTTGATATCTCCCCATCCATAAACGAGTCGTTGTCCGTCCGGGGACAGTGCGCAATTTGAATGCCCCCTCTGTAAAAGTATTTCGTGTTCCAGCGTTATTTGAACGTCACGGGGAATCGGAGGCGGGGGAGGCGTTTCTGGCTTGAGAGACCAGGTCAGGGCTACCGCAATTAGAGCCACCAACACCATGGCCCCAATCGCCAGTAGCAGATTAATGCCACTGTGCTTTGTGGTCTCCTGGAGTGCCAGATCGGAAAGCCTGATGATTGAACTGGTCGGATCGCCAAGGGCCTGTTCCAGGTCGATGCGGGCATCCGCGATGTCGTGCAAGCGTCGCTTGCGGTCCTTGTTCAGACACTTACGCAGGAGCAGGTGAATCGTTGGCGGGGTGTTCTCCGGCAATAAAGCCCATTCGGGTTCCCCCTTGATGATGCTCGCCAGCGTCTCGGTAACGTCCTCGCCGCCAAACATCCGCTTGCCGGTCAGGCATTCAAACAACACACAGCCAAAGGACCAGATGTCACTTCGCCTGTCCACCGGCTTGGCACGGGCCTGCTCCGGACTCATGTAGGGGACCGTGCCGAGAAGTTGCCGGGGAGGGTGGTCATATGTGTGATGGTCGGGGATTCGGCTTGATTGTCTGCGGAGGCGGGATCAACGACTTCTTTGGCCAGGCCGAAATCGAGGACTTTGACATGACCGTCTTCGTTGATCTTAATGTTCTCGGGTTTGAGATCGCGATGGATGATGCCTTTCTCATGCGCGGCTTCCAATGCCTCGGCGATCTGCCTGCAGTATTCCAGGGCCTCTTCCAAGGTGAGCGGGTCGCCCGCGATGCGCTCCGCAAGCGTCTCCCCTGGAACGTATTCGAGAACCAGATAACCCACGTCGTCATCCTGTTCAATGACGTCGTAAATCATGGCGATACCTGGGTGATTTAAAGAGGCCAGAACTTTGGCCTCACGTTTGAAACGCATGCGGACAGTTGCGTCGGCCATAAATTTGGCGGGTATGCTCTTGACGGCCACCGAGCGCTTGAGTCTGGTGTCGCGGGCCAGATAGACGATTCCCATGCCCCCGCGGCCGATCACCTCTATTATTTCAAAATTCCCGATCTTTTGGCCAATGAGATTCTGTCCGGCTGCCGGATCTTCAAATTCGCTCTCATCGGGCTGGACAAGTGTATCGAACAGGGCATTGATTTTCTGCAGATGGCTGATGCCTTCTCTGATCTGACGATCCAAACTCGGGTACTTCTTTACAAATTCGTCTATGTCAGGCCGTTCGCCGCGCAGGCGCGCATCGGCAAATTGCCGCACGGCCTCTTTAACGATCGTTTCCTGATTGTTGTCCATTGCTCCCGTGATCAGATCCTCATAAAGACGCTGGTTAGCTCCGCCAGCGCACTTGACACCAGCATTCTGACTGCATCTGCACTCTTATTTAGTCTGCTGCCGATCTCTCCATATGAAAGTCCCTCGATCTTGGTCTGTATGATCACGTCTCTATACTCGGGTTTTAGCGCGTCTATCGCCTTTTCGAGTTTGGACAGGTCCTCTCTCTTGGACATGATCACGCTCGGTGTGGTGGAGGCGAGGCGTTCAGCAACGCCGAAACGCCGACCCCCCGTGGTCTGCCCATGATCACGAATAGGGATTTCCTTGCGAATATCGCGCTTACCGGCGTGTAATCTGTCCACATTGTCGCGCAGAACATTCTGGGTAATTCGTGACAACCAGCGTATAAGGTCGCCCTCATTCGTATAGGTGAAATCCCCTAAACCCCTCAAGGCGCGCATGAGAACATCCTGGGCCAAGTCCATCGATTCCAGCTTTGGACGAAGCTCCCGGCTCAATCGAAGGCGTACCATCCACCTCACTCGATCGGCGTAAACACGGCATAGTTGGTTCAAAGCGTCTTCGTCGCCGTCTTTGGCGAGGGTGACCAATTGCCGGGTGTTGTGCTTGAAACTGCCCATCAATTCCCTCTGAGTGCTTTGGAACCAAATAATATCAATGGAGTTTAAGCATTTTCTTGAGAAAATCGCAACAGAGTCCTTCGTTTACGCCTTTTTTTCCGTTGATAAGAGTAGAGCCGGCAAAAAGTGACGTGAAGAAAAGTATCTATGAACAAGATTTTTTGAACTGTTCCTACGGTTTTCGTCCAACTTAAATGAAGGAGCCATATTATGTCTACTCGACAAAGTTGTCAGCCATTAAGTGCATTGCGGTGGCTTTTGCTTCTGGCATGTATTCTTCTATCGGATCCATGCACCGCAAAGACATCGTACGTAGATGATAATGCGCCGGCAGGTGGCGATGGTCTGCATTGGACAAGTGCCTTCTGCCATTTACAGGACGCCTTGGCTGTGGCTGAGCGCAACAATGAGATTCGCGTAGCACAAGGACTCTATTATCCCGATCGAGGTGAGAATCACGTTCTTGGAGATCGGTCGGCCACGTTTGAATTACGGTCGGGCGTGGTGATTTTTGGTGGCTATGGAGGATTGTCCTGTGAAGATCCCAATCAGCGTGATGTCGATCAGTATGCATCTATTTTGTGCGGCGATTTGCTTGACAATGATCTTCAAGGGGCTGGAATTTTCAATGACAACAGCTTCCATATTATGACTGCTATAGACGTAGAAGGTGATATCGTTCTGGATGGATTTATCATCCAAGGCGGAAATGCAAATGGAGATACATGGGGAGGCGGTGTGTCGATCGAACGCAGTCAGGTTTTGCTTCAAAACTGTCGCTTTGAAGGCAACTTAGGGAGTCTCGGCAGTGCCAGTGCGTTGGTGATTCAAGAGGCTGATTCAAGCGTCATTGACTGCGTATTTGCTGGAAACAAGGGTAGATGCATTAATCTAGTATCATCTGATTCAGTGTTCCAACGGTGTGTATTCGAGGACAATCAAGGGGGGGCCGTGTTTTCAAGCGGGCTAGTTTATGGTGGAGCTGGAAAACCATCATTTTTAGATTGCGTGTTTTTCAATAACTGGGCTGGGACTGGAGGGGCGATTTTTACAATAGATGGAGGCAGGCCCACATTCCGCAATTGTCGATTCATCAATAACCATGCCAGTCATACGGGAGGAGCCATCGCGATGGGGGGGGCATGGCGTTGCCGCTGTTTTTCATGGCTGTCTCTTTGCAGGTAATCAGGCAGCCAATGGTGGAGCACTTTCACTACATCATACACATCCTCTGTTTGAGTATTGCACACTTGTAAATAATTAGGCCCGAGACCGAGGTGGTGCAATTTACAGTCCTGGTCAAACACGTTTAGCATTATTGAACAGTATTCTTTGGGATAACCGGGCAACAGAAGGGCCGCAGGTTTATCTCTTTGTAGGGCATGAAGGGGCTTCGTTAAATGCGATGTACTGCAATATTGAAGGAGGATTACCGGATGTTGCTCCTATAGGGGTAGCACCTGTGGTATGGCAACACAATCTGGGGCACGATCTCTCAAATCATATCCCCAGTTTTGTGGATGCAGGTGCTTGGCAAGGGGCAACCTTCATTGAAGGCGATTACCATCTCAAGTCCCAGGCCGGACATTGGGACTCGAGAAGTGAAAGCTGGGTACCGGATGCAGTGACGAGTCCCTGTATTGATACGGGTGATCCCATGAGCCCCATTGGTCTTGAGCCCTTCCCCAATGGCGGGGGTGTTAACATGGGGGCCTATGGTGGAACAGTCGAAGCGAGTAAGTCTTATTTTGGAAAACCTATATGTGAAACCATTGTGGCTGGTGACCTCAATGGTGATGGCCAAGTAGATCATGTTGATTTTGCCATTATGTACCTGCATTGGTTTGAGTGTCATGATGTTGAAGAATAACGGACATGTTGACGGTCTAGACCTGGCTGCGCTACTGTCAGATTGGCTTTGGCAGGCGTCCGGAACAGGCGGCAGACACTTACCTGAGAGAGGCGGAAGTTGATTATGGATTGTGTAAAATCAGTTTTATGGACGTGCATGGCGCTTGTCATTTTCAGTTGTCCTGCCAATGGGCAGAGTGATTCATCGTCATGGGATGACACCATCGTGTTCCCCGACGATTTATTTAGCTCGAATAGTCTGTCCGGTGAGGGGCTTAAATGGATTAAATTTACAGTCCTGCTTGATCCCTGTAGCCCTGACAACTTTGGCTCTATTTGGTTTCAGGACAGTCAGACCTATTTGTTTCACTATGACTTTGCAGTGACACATCTGGAACCCTTCTCTGGCATGACCCTGCAACAGTTCAATGCAGTGACTCTGTCACAAGCCAATCAGGAAGCCGTGCTGGGATCCGTGATATGGCCTCCTTTGACGGGTTATCCCCCAGAACCCCTATTCCAGGAATATGGGATTCAATTTGTTCGACAGGAACCCTATGCCAGGGAAACGATGCGTGATCTGTTCAATCATGTCAAAGCCGCCATCCAGGCGTCCCCTGATGTCACGGCGTTCTACTTTCCCACGTATGAGCAGCAGGACCAGGCTGAGGCAGACCAAGGGTGGTTGGCATCACAGGGGATTCCGATCGGTTCAGTATCGCGTTGGGCCCAGGGCAATACCTGCTATTCCCCAGGGTGGGCCTACGGCCGACTCAACTATATTGATGCAGGCTCTATTGATACAGCTTATGAGCAAGGGCTCTTGGAGCCCAATGATATCCTGCTGACCAATGCCATCCCTGCGGAGATCCCACAGGTCGCCGGTATCCTGTCATTGGCTCCGACCACGCCGAACTCACATGTAGCGATTCTTGCGCAGACGTGGCGCATCCCGTTTGCCCACCTGGCCCTATCTGATGATGCCAACCGGGCTGAAAGCCTGGTCGATCACCAGATTGCTTTGAGTGTTACCTATGATGTATACGGCGCCTGCCAAATACAGATGATTGACGCAGGCGATGCCTTGGATCCCAACATGGAGGACTATCTTGAAACACTCAAACAGCCCGAGCCCTTGGCCATTGACGTCATCATGTCGTACGGTGCATATGCCCTGTCAACCGAAGGATTGACACCCGATCACATTCGTTATGTAGGCGGTAAGGCTGCAAACTTTGGCATGCTGCGTGAGGTTTTACCGGATCATAGTCCTAAGGCCATGGCCCTGACATTCGATCTGTGGACCGCCTTTTTGGATCAAACACTCCTGTCCACACCTCGACTTGAACTTGCCCCTGGCCACCACATCGTGCTATGGGCCGATGGCCAGCCAGAGAAAGGGCTGACACATCTTGATTTTCGCCTGCGCCGGAGCGGCGAATTTGTCGGTCTGTATGACGCTGGCGGCATCACCCTGGATACGGTTAAGTTTGGTAAGCAGCCAGAGGATATTTCATATGGACGTGTCACGGATGGCAATGCTGTGTGGCAACTGTTGCCGAGTCCCTCTCCGGGTGCGAGTAATTCACCAGGTCAAGCGCCGGTCTCAGGTAGACTCGTTATTAATGAATTGATGGCAGACAATGAGACCACTATCGAAGACCCGAATGAACCTGGAACCTATCCCGACTGGATCGAACTCTACAACGGTTCTGATGAAACCATCGCACTCAATGGCCTCTTTCTCACCGATGATCCCAATGATCCAACCAAGTGGCAGATCCCGACCGCGATATCGGGCAGCACATTACGCCAGGAAATTGCGTTGCGATTGGCAGAGGCCTCAAATGATGCGGGCCGGAACATGTCCGTTTTATCGCGGATTCTGGCTGGGATACGAAGGCTCTTTGAAACGTCCCAGGTGACGGTCTTTGCCCCAGCCATAGAGATATCGCTTGTCCAGGCCTTGTCAGATGCAAATACAGGGTTTGATCCATACCAAAAGCTCCGATTCCGCAGCTCCACTAACATGGAAGACTCCGACAACTTTACCGGGGCAGGTTTGTATGACAGTTACAGTGGTTGCCTTGCTGATTCATTCGACACGGATTCGACCGGACCCTGTTGGTGTGATCCCCATCAACCGAATGAACGGGACATCTTCCGAGCGATCCGCCGCGTGTTTGCTAGCTTCTACAATGACAACGCCTATCTTGAACGGCAACGACACCACGTCAATGAAAATGACGTGGGCATGGCCCTATTAGTCCATCACTCCTTTCCAGATGAGCTTGAACTGGCCAATGGCGTTGCCACGGTCAATCGAGAAGGCCCTGGCCAAAATAGTTATATCACCCTTGTGACACAACAAGGGGCTGTGTCAGTCACCAATCCGCCGGACAATTCCATTCCGGAAGAGGTCTCTGTACGCGTGTATCCATCCGGGAGTGTGGGACCGCCTCGTCTCGACCGTGTCTCGAATCTTGTGCGTTTGGGTGAAACGGTCATGACTTGGTCTGATGATTACGACGCATTGGTAGACCTGATCATTCAGGTGAGCAACCATTTCTGGAATACAACCGGTAAAACCCAGTACATCCTGGATCTTGAATACAAACTGGTTGCCCCCGGCAGTGTGGTCCTGCCCAGAGGCGGCCTTGTTATCAAACAACTGCGTGAAGTGCCGCGTCCCAATGACACACCCACCATCACGCCTGTGCTCTTCAATGAGCCAACTGTGTACGAGATCTTTACAGGTGAATTTGAATTCCAGGAAAAAGTCGATCCCTTTGCATACCATCGCCTCAAGTCGCAATGGTGTCTTGCCACCAACGATATGCTGCTGACGCCTGCGGATCTGAATGATTCATTGTTTGACGCATTAATACTCCCGTGGCTTGATACCAATAGCCTCCAGGAGGTCTTTGAGGAGATCACAACATTGACTGATTTTACACACAGTTTTGATACAGATACGGTCGTAGAGAGGTGGACGCTCGGTGACACCAACAATCTACGTCAGTATCAACTCAATATAACAGTGCCCATAGAGAAGATCTCAGAGGCTGAAAGTCCCTTTAAAACACTAACAGATCTTGGGCTGCATCCTTTGAACTTGGAACAGCGATGCTTCAGATTGGATGTCCAATATCAGGATCCGGTCAAGTCCTGGCATCAGCAGGTGTGGTCATCAGATCCGCCATCAGGATTGATAGAAACGACCACTGATACAGTCTATGTATGGCCGCGTCAGTTATCTAGCGCTGAAGACATGTATCAGGTTCGTTTAATTCGATTCGAAGGACTGTCTGTAGAAACCGCCTTTTATTATCCACCTGCCCCAGATGGCTTTGCTGATTGGAATCGTCATACCGCCCCGATAAAACGGTTTGAGCAAACGACACTGAATGGCTTCATTTCGCAGCCAATCACCTTGACGGGTTATTATAGTCAAACCTATAAGCCGGAGCATCATAATGTCACAGAGCACTTCCTGTTCGAACCGCAATTGGAGCCAGGTCTATCCGAGTCAATACGCCAAGAACTCATCGACCAAGACATCCAACTCATTCATGCCATTGCTAAGCGTGATGGCAGCAGGGAAATAATTGTGTATGGATTTGATGACAAAACAGTGGAATAAATCCAGGAGTCTTATTGATCAAGGGTCATTGGGCCATCGGGGTCACGTCTCAATTATCAACTATTTGATATCGCGGTCCTGATTTCCCGGATATCGCGTTTTAGTTTTCGATTCGTAGTCAACGCCTCATCAATGTGTTTAGAGCCCCTAACATAATGATCGTCG
>JADFHU010000099.1 GCA_022567055.1 Planctomycetota bacterium | reverse complement strand
AAACTCGATCTGGCTTCGAGCGGCCCTTTTTCTTGAATCGTTTTATCTGCTGCTGTCGCAGCAACGGTCGGATCAAGGCAGCCGCAGTTGTCCGCCTGGCTGCATCCGGCTGCATCGACGATAGAACAAACATCGCCTGCTTCGCCGTCTTTGCCAGGCGGAAAAATTGCTCGCTCTCGGGCCGACGACGGAGTTTTCCGCCAAAGCCTAGCTCGGAGCCGGCGGCTGCGTGCTGCCCGTTTCATGGCGAGAGGGCCTACCCATCCTTGCCACTAGCGACACGAGCCATTCCCTGGACGGTAGATCGTAGGGACAGAACTTTTCAAAGCCGCCTTGCTCCTCGCTGTAAAGGAGGGCGCGGTGGAATCCCAGCTGGTTGCCGGCCGGCGAATCGATGAGATTACTGGAGTCTGCGGCGCTCATCTGGAAGAGGACGCGATGGTCAAATTCTCTCTGGGTCTGTCGGTCGCAGGTCCGTTCGAGCGTGGCCAGGGTGTCGACCCAGGCCAGGCAATGCATCCCCACACCGGGTCCCTCACGCAGCAGGTCGGCAAACTGGGCGTCCGGTTTGGGCGCGGCCGGTTCTTCACTCATGGAGAATCCGAAATGGTCTTCCTGGCGTCGTAACACCCGATACCGTTGCAGGCCATAGACCAGCAGGAATACCGGCTGTTCCTGATGCAGATCCGCCTGGATGCGGCGATTCATTTCCTCTGACAATTCATGGATGACGGTGGGGACGTCGCGAATAGCGACCTCTTGGCTCTGCTGGAGAAGGATCTCGCCGGTCCGTTGCAGGGCGCCGGCACTCGTGGAACCCGCGGCGCTGCCATCCAACAGAACGAATCGGGGCTCTGAGTCGGCCAGTTGGGTGGCCAGGCTGACGAGGGCCGCCGTCATGAGATTCAGGGCGAGGTCTTCTCGCTGGCCTACGATCAAGAGATTGGCGCCGCTCTGTCGGCGCAGGCAAATGGAGGCATGGTCCTTGATCGCGACGGGGGCACCGAGCCAGATCGACGGCGTGCTGCAACTGTCCAATCGCGCCAATGCTCGATTCTCCGCGATGTCGGCCGGCTGACTTCCCTCGAAGACAATCATCGGCAGGGGCTCGGCACCCTCCGATGACTTTCCCGGCACAAGTTGCTTGAGATAGCGGTCGCGGGTCGCATCGGAGAGCCAGGCGACCTGGAAGGGGCTGTTTCCCACCATCGTCCCGCTGGCGTCATTGTAAATCGCTTCACCGGGACGCCCCAGGAGCCGGGCCGCGACGTTGTCGTCGTCCAGGATGAGTTGAGAGTCGGCTTCAGAACACTGGAGGGCAATGCGGACCGCCATCTGTCCCATGGTGCTCCGCGCCAGACCAAAGGCGCCGCCCAGGGTCTGGGATCCCAGGATCACATGAATGCCAAAGGCGCGTCCCTGCCGAACGAGCTGCTCCAACAGGACGGCTGCCTCTTGGGAAGTCTTGTCGTCTTCGGCAAAAAAGACCTGGAACTCATCCACGATGAGCACGGTCCGAGGCATGCGTTGCCCCGTGGAGTCGCGATAGGCACCTATGTCCTGCACACCCCCCTGGCGGAAGCATTCTCCCCGCTGAGTCATTTCCGCGCCCAGGCGTTGCAGGATGCTCAGACCGAACTCCCTATCACTTTCAATGGCGATGGCGCGGGCGTGAGGGAGTCTATTGGTGACATAGGTCTTGAATTCGACCCCCTTCTTGAAGTCAATCAAATAGAGTTCGACATCATCGGGTCCGTACCACAGGGCAAGATTGGTGATCATGACGTGGAGCAGGGTTGATTTGCCGGAACCGGTCTTGCCGGCGATGAGCAGGTGTTGAGCCACGCCATGACCCAGACGCAGTTGCTGGAGGCGCGTGGCGCCGGTCCGCCCAATGGGCACCGAGATCTCATGGCGGCTGTCCAGGGAGGCGATCTGATTCTCCGAGGGGGCAATGGCCTCGAAGGGAACTTCGACCCGGCTCGAGTCCATGCCCGCCTGCCCTACCCTGCGCATGACCTCTGTCAGGGTATCTTCCCCGGGCATGGTGTCCAGGCGCAGCGGCAACTGTCCCAGCACCTTGTCCTGCCATACGAAGCGATCCTCCCGATGGAGCAGATGGATGCTTTTCGAGGCCAGGTCACGGATGTCCATGCTGCTGGGGAGATCCTGTCTGGTGTCATAGGCGATGAGCGTGTGAACGCCGCAGCGGGGTCCGCTTTGGACAATGCTGGCGAGGCGTTGGGCCGATTCTTCGTTGAAATGGCTGGGAAAGTCGGCGATGACCAGGAAGCGGTAGGGCTCGGCCAATTCGCCGGCCTGCTCGTTATACGCTTCGATGGTTTCAAATTCGTTGCGCAGATACTTCTGGATGACGGTCTCCATGTGTTGGGTGACTTCTTCCAGTTGTTGTTGGATCTGGCTCGCCTCGGTCCAGATGCGGCCTCCCACCAGGGCCTCCTGGTAGTCTCCGGCATGCATGAAGCCGGCAAAGTTTTCCCCCAGGCCGACAGGATCGAAGAGCGTGAACCGAACCTGACCGGGTGACAGTGTGGTGAAGAGTCGCACCATGACCGTTCGCAAGGTCTCGATCGCTCGGTCTCGCCCGGACCGATCCGATTCCAGCAAGATCGAACAGCTCGCGGGAAAGGCCATGAGTGCGGGAAGCGTTAGCGATAACCTCGGGTCGATGCGTGATCCGGCGAAGCGCAGCACCGAGGGCGCCAGGTCCTGACAGCCAAACGGCAGGGTTCCGAAGCGCACGAAGGGCAGTGGCGTCGTGGAAGGCGTCCAGTTGGGGCCGAGCCCCTCCTCTAGGGTCGTCATCAGCCGGGCGTCAACATGCTCTGTCTGCCGGATGAGCGCTTGGATCGCTGCGAGGCTGGCGTCCCAGCTGTCTTCCAGCGCCTGGCGGTCTGCCTGATAGCGCGTGTCGGCCCGCGCCGAGGCCTGGTCATGTCTCTCTTTTGCTTGCCCAAGTTCATCTCTTAGGTCCTGCTCCAAGGCGGACTGGCGTTCGTCGAATTCCTCGTCGGACTGTTTGATCGCCCTGTCACGGTCTGCCCTTAGCGCGGCCATCGTCTCCTGTTCCTTGCCCTTGACCTCGTCGAGAGAGGCTTTCTGCTGAGTTTGAATCGCCGAGCGTGCCCGTTGAAAGGTGCTCTTGGCGGTGGAAAGCTCGGTCTCTTTCTGTTGGTTCAAGGTCTGCGAGGCTTCCTCGAGTTGCTCGTGTATCGCTTGGTAATTCTGCTCAAAGGCCAATCGGGTCTCGGCGAGGTCCTGCGCTAACTCTTGACAGAGGCGTGTCACCCGTTGCTTCGTCGTCTGCCAGAGGGCCAGGGCCAAGAGCCCTGTGGCGACGGTGCCGAGGCCCGCAGCGATGCCGCTGGTGATCGCCAGATGGGGTAGCCACTGGACCTCCATGAAGTGCAAATAGAATCCCCCCAACACGCATGCCAGTATGGACAGCGTCGAGGCAATCCAAGGCGAGGCGCCCTTAAAGAGTCTGACGCGCCAGAGGTGGTTCAGGTCGTGGATTCTTCGCGTCACGGACTCCTTGCGGCTATCGAAGGCCTCCGCAGGATTCTCGAACTCGACACTGGGCGCTGCTGTCGTTGCCCGAACCGATGGGGTTCGCCCAAACCGGCCTAAGAGGTGGATCATGTCCGCTTCGACTTGGTCGAGCACTTCTCGATCACTGCGGGCAGCAAACTTTGTCTGGGTCTGTGACTCGCGCGTCTTGGCCAGCGCGCCCTCGTTGACAAAATCGGCCATGAGCTGAGACTCTTCGAATTCCTTCTTGGCCTTTTTTTCCAGCGCTAGGATGCTCTGTTTGATGTGTTCCCGCTTGCGTCTGCAATCTTGCCGAATGGCGCTCTGTTTCTGGGCGAAATCGGTCCGAATCGCGTTGATCCGGCCATCGTGACGTGCGGCGTTTTCCTGGGAGAGATTGTCGTAGAGGAGTCGACCGACTTGCTCATCATCGGCACGGCCCTTCTCGGCCTCCTCTTGGGACGTTTTTCGTTCCGACTCAATCTGAGCTTCCAGGGCTTCGACGACGTTCGGCTCGAGTCGGGCGCTTTCCCGGAGCGCGGACCGGATGAGTTGAGCATAGTTCTCGGTTTCGATGGCGTGGGAGGCCTCAACGTAGGACTGCAGGTCTCTGTTCATCGAGTCCCCTCCTCTCGACTGTGACACTCGTGCTGAGCCTGCGCTAAGAGGGTGGCCATCTGTTCCATGGCCACGAGGGTGCTGTTGACCTCTCCCTCCAGCGGGTCCATGACGAGTTTTTCGAATTGGAGACAGTTGTCATCCAGCCACGTCTCTTGTGTCTGGCGCCAATCCGATTTCAGCTTTTTCGTGGCCTGCGCCAGGCGGGCTCGGCTGTCGCTCATACTCATGATGTGCTCCCCCCGACCTCCCCAGGTGAGTCGGCCTCTGAAGTTTCATCGGCCTCTGTCGTCGTAGACTTGAGGGGTTGAGTCACGGGTGGCAGCGTCGTTGGCTCTGAGAGGTCCGCGGCGGGAGGAGTGGGGTCGGTCTCAGGGGGTGCGAGCGAGAAATAAGCCTCTAGGGAGTCAATCATGCGGCCGAGACCGGCTCGAGCATTCGGCAGCTCGGTAGACAACATGCCGGCGAGACCCTTGGTCAAGGCGCGAAAGTCGGCTTGCTTTTTCTCCAGCGTTTGAATCCAGGCATTGGTGCGCTTATATTTCAGTTCCGCCTCTTCGACGCGTCTCTGCGTCCGGGCCAGCTGTTTCTTTTCGTCGACGCAGGAGCTGGGTGTCCCCGCCAGGGTGCGCTCCAGGGTCTGGCGACTGCTCAGCGCGAGCTTCGCCTGGACGTATTGCTCGCGGCGTTGCCAGCACTGCGTTTTCCAAAACCGCCGTCGATCCTCGCGCAACCACAGCAGTGTGCGTCGAATGTCGGCATGCGCCTCGTCCAGCAGGAGACCGGTAAGGTCGGCAAATTTGCATAGAGAGGTACTCAGGTGCTGCAGGCTGGGAATGGAGTTGATTTTGGCCCGTTGACCCATCGTTGTTCGACCCTAACGTTGATTCAAGTAGCTCTCGACGTGCTGTGCCTTCTTCATCAGGAAAGAGACATGTTGGCCCGAGGTTTCCAGGAAGCGACTGAGCGACTTCATGGTGAGTTCGAATTCTTGCATGAATCGACGCTGTTCCTGGTCATTCCAGTTTTTCTCGAGCCCCTGCAGGCGTGAATGAAGGGTACCCAACAGTCCCTCCAAGTCGGTATTGAAACGGTTCAGATCGCGTGCGAACCGGCGTAGTTCAGTGGGGTCGACATTTGCCTTGGCCATGGTTTTCTCCGCATACTCGAGTTATCAGCCCGAGCCCGAGTTATACCCGGAACAATGGATATTGTAGCAAATGGGGCCTATCGTTGTAAATCACCTTCTGAAATGCTAGGCTCGGGCCGCCATGGACGAAAAAACAGTTCAGTTAAATCTGCTGGGGAAGGCCTTCGTCTGTACGGTGTGCGCTCATGACGAATTCCGGCGGCGATGCGTGGAACTTAAGGCACCCGGTTCTTCATTTCTAAAGACCAAGGAAAACGCGGTTGTGCTCGTCTGCTCAAAGTGCGGCTACGTGCACTGGTTCATGCCGGAGTTGGGGTCCTTCGAAGCTCGGACCGAGCCCGACGTATGAGCGACTCCCCTCCCAGCCCCTTTCCTCTGCCGCGTTGTCAACTGATCTTCTCTACCGTGAAGGCGGCGGACAGCCTCGTCTCCTGACCGTCGGGAGATCGCAGGGTAATGTCGTAACGTCTTGGGGGCAGACCCTTGGGGACATTGATCTCGACGGTGCCCGGCATTTGGATGCCGGTGATCTCGACGGGGATGTCATCGAAGAAGACATCATGGCCAATGAAGAAGTTAAGCCCTTCGAGCAGCAGGGTTGCCGGCAAGGGCGTGCGGTTGTCATGCTGAACCGTGGGTTCGATAGAGAGGAGTGACAGGTCCATTTTGGGGCCATCGATCAGCCAGTCGAGACTGTTCTGCAGAATTCTATCCATGCCCTGAGCGGAGAGACGTTCCAGTGGGAACGCGCAGAAGACGGTGCGATAGCTGCTGGTCTCGACGGTCATGCCGATGACGTCGTTCGCATTCCCATTGGCGATCAACGCGGGCTTGGCGATGGCGTTGAAACTCAGGGACAAGATGTCGCTCAGGTTGGGGACGGTCGTATCGAAGTCGGCACTCAAGCCTGAAAGCCCGCGGGCAATGGGGCTGTCGCGGACGGCCGTGATGCTGAGGTGCCTCTGTTGGGTTGCGACGGCGCCGTTACTGGAGTAGGTGACGAAGGCATCTCGTTCGAACCGCCGGATATGCAGGACCTGTTGCCCAAAGGAGGAATGCTCTTGTTGGTCACTCCAGTCCATCCCGGAGAGTAGCAGTCCGCCGCCTCGTGCCAGATAACGCGTCAAGGCCACATTGAATCGAATCCGCCGATTGAAGGGTTCTAAGTCGGCGCCAGCGGAGGGGACGTTCAACGAACTCGATCCCATGAACCAGACGACGATCGGAAAGGGTTGCATGTACCGCTGCGTCGGATAGCTATCGAGTGTGTTCACATTCCAATGCACAGAGTCATAGCCGGCGTTGCGAAGGGCCTCGAGGTATTGACGCTCGATACTCCCACCGCCATCATCATCCACCAACAGGACCTGCTGCTGTGATCGAGCAGGGGCCTTCATCGTACGCGCCCACATCGGAACACGCAGCGCATCCGGCTGACCGGCTATCTCGACAACGAGGTCGCCGTCGGTGTCCCAGAAGTCTCCCAGGTTGGGCGGAGGTGAAAGAGTCATGCGGACGCGCACCTCCCTAGACTCGAAGGGGGCCAGGTCGAACTGGCTTGGCACGATCTCGGCCGCCCCGCCCCGGACGCCTACGGCCTGGGCATGCGAGATGGAAATGGACCGCGTTTGGCCCGAGACGTTTTTCACCTGGATGGCCCTCTCGGTCGCGGTGGTCCTGTTGATCACAACCTTTTCCCAGCTCAAGGTGGCGGGGGTCACCAGGACGGGCAGGTTCATGGCTGCAGTGGGGTCGACGTAGCCTCCTCCCCGTCGCGTACTGGAGAGGGCGGCGATGGGGCTCGGTCGTCGGGCGGAGATGACGAGTGCCGACTTGATGTCGGCGGGCGTCCATAGAGGGTGCTTCTGTTTCAGCAGGGCGGCTACGCCGGCAACTCGGGGTGCGGAGAAACTCGTCCCGCTGCTGAAGTTGAAACCGGAAGGGTCAAAGCTGGTAGGGTCAAAGAAGCGGAAGAAGAGGGTACCGGGCAGATCGTCTTGCGTGGCGCCGTAGGATCCCCCGCCGACGGCGAGGATTTCGGGCTTCACGCCGAAATCGAGCGAGGGACCCATCGACGAGAAGGAACTCAATTTGAATGGGTCTTGACTCCGGGCGGACACCGGCAGGGCCTGGAACTCCACCTCCACGAGATTCGATGCGCCGAGCGCCTCCTTGAGCAAAGATCCCGTCAGCCAAGAGGTGAAATAGGAGGGGATTCTTGTGCCGGGAACCGAAGGCGACTGCACCGTCTCGTCCTGGGGTTCGTTTGCGTCGATGGGATTGTAGATGAGGGCACCATGACCCCCGGCGGCCTGCACTCTGTCGATCTTGCTCGTGAAGGTGCAGATGCCTCGCCGAACCAGGATCCAGCCCTCCGCAACGCGATCGAGAGGGCGATCTTGGCAGACAAGGCCCCTCTGATCGTCGGCAACAGCATCACCATCGAGTCTGTCTGCATCCACCAAGGGAAACCGTCCCAGGATGGGGGAACTGAAGAAAATGGGATCGGGTCCGAGCACCACTTCTTCCTCCGTGACGATACGTTTTCCATCGGCATAGACGTTCATGAGCGCCAAGAATGGGTCCCGGGGACGGGCCTGATCGTGGGCGTTCGTCACGGACCCTACCGTGATGATGTCCGGGATCTGGCCCGGACTCCCGATGGACTCCGCCTCGCCGCTATTGCCTGCGGCCACCACCACCACGACCCCTGCCTTGAGGGCATTCTTGATCGCGATGGCCTCGGGATCGAGCAGGATATTGACATAGGCCTCCGACCCGAGGCTCATGTTGATGACGTCCATGCCGTCCTCCACACAGGCCTCGAGTGCGGCGAGGATCTGCTCCAGGCTGGTGGCCTCGTCGGTAAATATCTTGTAGTTGCCCAGATAGGCATTCGGGGCAACCCCTGAGATCAATCCCAATGGGGAGGGTGTGTTCAACCGGCCGGCGGCACAAGAGGCAACATGCGTCCCATGGCCCTCCAAATCACGGGGTGTGATGTTCGCGACGACATCCCCCGGCTGCGCAAAGACCCGCGCCACAATGATCTTCTTGTTCACAAACGCTGTGTCACCGAGTGGGAAGCCCGGAGGATACTCATACCCCGCGTCATCGAACATGATGTGGGAATGATCGATGCCGGTGTCCATGATGCCAATCTTGATGCCCTGCCCTGCTTGAAGGGCTCCGCCCAGTTCTTGCCAGGCATCGTGTATCTGCATCAGTGTGTTGCTTTGGGTAAGAAAGCGGTGATATTCGCGGTTGGGAACAATGGCCAAGACTTCAGGTAGGTCTCGAAGCTGGGACACCTGTTGGGAAGGCATCTCGATGCACAGGCCGTTGAGAAGACCCGTATAGCGACGGCGGACGCGCATGGCGGGAAACTTGCTTTTTAGTCGATCTTCAAAGAGCCGCTGCCTGTTTTCCAGGTGCCTGCGATGGCTGGCGATCCGTTTCCGTATCTGTCTGGGCCGGCACGAGAGACCCTTGTAGAGGCACTGGCGCCGTGCATCGAAGGTACTGACGCTCAGCGAGGGGCCTCGCAGCACGAGGATGAAACTATCGTTCACCTCGCGGGCGTCAAAGTTTGCGTAAAGGTCCGGCACCATGACCACGCAGGACAGCAGCAGAATAACCCTCTTTTTCATGCGATTCTTGCTCATATCGGACTCATAGTATAGTGTCCATCTTAACGCCAGGTGCAACGCAAAATGTTCCAGACTTCGTCAAAAAACTGTCTGTTGACCTGTTTTCCGAGCTTGGCTACCAGCGGGGCAGAACACGCTTCCAGTTGGGATCGACACATTTCTGCATCTGCAGCTCATCGTCTCGCTTGCGATAGGCACATCGATCGTACCGTTCGCGGCCCCGCGTCAACTGGTCATGGTCCAGAAGGACCGCCAAACCAGGCCTGTCCGGTATTTCGACACACCCCTCGACGATGGCTATGCGTCCGCCTTCGACGATCTCATCCTACTCTGACGGCCACGGATAGTGTGTGTCGCAGGCCTAGGTTTCCGCAATGCCGACAATGCCGTCCTCGCTCTTCAGCTCGAGCACCGTGCGCAGGGCGTAGGGGGCGTGCAGCCCATAGGAACTGCGCAGGGGCGGGTCAGCGATAGAAATGGCATGGACATTCATGCCATGGATTATCATCGGATGACCTCAGAGGGGGATGTCAATGGCCTTACTGGGTTGGCCCAAGCCGGATCGAGTCATACCAGCGGAAAGAGCCGCGCCAGCAGCATGACGAAAAGCAGCCCGGATAGACCCATGATGGCCATCATGATCGAGCAGGTTTTCAGTGTCTCGCTTTCCTTCATGCCACTCATCTTGCAGATGACCCAGAATCCACTGTCGTTCATCCACGCCACTAGCTTGGACCCGCAGCCGATGACCAGGGCCAGGTAAACGGGGTGAAATTCCAGTTGGCCGCCGCTGGCCAGTCCGCCGGTAATTCCGACGGCCGTCACCATGGCGACTGTCGCGGATCCCTGGGCCGTGCGCACCAGGGCCGTCACGAAAAAGGCAAGGGGGAGGATCCCAATTTGATAGGCTGCCGCCAGCTCCTCAATGCGATGCCCGACTCCGGTCTGCTGTAAAACACCGCCAAACGCGCCACCCGCCGAGGTGATCAGGATAATGACGCCGCCGGTGGAGAGGGCGCTTTGAACCGCTGGCGCGAGCGGCGCATGCTTTCCGCGTTTTTGGCTCGCGAGGAGGATCAACGCCAGTATTCCGGAGACGATGAGCGCTAGGTTCGGATCGCCGATCTGCTTGATGCAAGCATAGGCAAACTGCAGGCCGGAAGAAGCGGACGCGTCGTCAGCCAGTGATTTCAGAATGGTCTTACCGGAAATGAGCAAGATGGGCAGCACGATGGGAGCCAAGCTGAGCCACAGGGGAGGCAGGTCCCCCTCGCTCTTTTGAGCCAGATCCGAGAGTTCGGCCATTGAGATGTCTCCCGAATCCCGAACCGGAATGGTCCACCATCGGTTGGCGCAGAGGGCGTAGAGGTAGCCCACCGTGGTCGTGAACACGCCTACCACGATTCCGCCGATGATCATCAATCCGATGTTCACCGAGAGTTCCCCCGCGACCAGCAAAGGGCCCGGGGTGGGCGGCACCAGGGAGTGGGCCATGACGCCACTGGCAACGATGGCCATGATATACAGGCCGTAGTTGCGTTTGCTGCGGATGCCCATGGATTTGGCCAGCGGTAGCATCAAATAGAAGACCGTGTCGAAAAACACCGGTATCGCCAGCACGAACCCACTACAGAGAAATCCCAGCGGCGCGCCTCTCTCTCCGAAAAGCCTCAGCGCCGAGCGGACGATCCGCTCCGCGGCGCCACTCTCCAGCAGACACTTTCCAATGATGGAGGCCATGGCGATGAGAATGCCGATCTTGGCACAGGTGCGGCCGAACTCCGCGGCGACGCGCTTGCCGACGGATAGTTTCAAGAATGAATCTGTTTCAGTCTCCCCCATCCCCTTGTCCGAGGTGTACTGCTCCAGCGCAGGCCTGCCGGTGAGCGTGGCCACAACGACCGCGGCGAGGATAAGTGCCAGGAAGGCGTGCAGACGAAACACCAGAATGCCGCCGACGACGACGAGCATACCGATCAGCATGAGCCACAATGGGTCCATCATGGATATCTCCCTTGGAAATGCGCATTGGTCAGGAGTGGAATTGAACCACCGACACACGGATTTTCAGTCCGTTGCTCAGAAATCACAACCACCTACAAAAAAAGGACTTACAGAAACAGGTCAAGGCACTGGGGCGCCGTATGGGGCGCTTTCGGTGCAGAATGACCCGGATTTGGCCTACCTTATCAAGGTCTGGCCGAGCCTGCAAGACACCGTCAAGCAGGTCATTATGGATTTAGTCAGAGCCCAGAAACCATCCCCCAAAGGAGAACAGAATGAGTAGCCAGCAGACACAGGACCTCCCTGCACAACAGCGAGACGACTACAAGGTCGGTCCCGGCTGTCCCCCGATCGAGCACAGATTCCAGCCCGGCCAGAGCGGCAACCCAGCAGGGAGCCCGAAGGCCAGGACGAACCTGT
>JADFHU010000098.1 GCA_022567055.1 Planctomycetota bacterium | reverse complement strand
CGGTGGTTCTCTGAACCGTTTTCGATCATACCGAGACAATAGCCGCTGGCCTTCTACGTGTCCAGCTTTTTTTTGCATTTCTGTGGGCCGAGCTGGAACTATAATTCAAAAACCGCGAAACTCCAGCTTAGGGGATCCACCAAAATAACATTTACCTTTTGGGATCTTTGAAGACTCATGTCCCCTACGCTTTTCGTGATTCGATTGTGTCGTTCCCACCGGGTGTCATTATGTGCGTCACGAAGATGCGGGAGGTGTCTCCTGTAGGACAGGAGATGATTTTTGCACCGCACGCCCTGAGTCGTCGTGCAAAAATAACTCACCGGTTTTCCATCTCATCTTCACGCCATCTTCGTCCGTTCCTCAATCGCGACTCCTCAACGTAGAACAGCTACGCTTCCGGTTTCGCTCAATCGGTCACGAACGAATCTGACGCAAATCTGAGCGTAAAACCAATGATTTATTTTGGCACAACTCCTAAAAGGGGGCTTCCGATCGCCACTTCTCATATTCCTTCAAACAATCCTGCGCACTGATGAATCGTTTCCAAACCAGACGTCCTTTGAAACCATATTCTCGGCCTTTTTCCACCCTATTGATGACATATTGAAAATCCCATGCCGGACGCGGATGCTTGGGCACTTTGAACTTGAAAAGACTGAATCGAATCTGGTCATCTCGTGAAAAAGTCCTGTTGAACATGAGAATTAAGACCATACCAGACCTTGCCTGCCCGTAATAAAACGGTTTGGTGAAACGTGGGTAATCATAGCTCCACGAGTTTAGCCTGAACTCTACATCCTTACCTTACAGGCCAACGATGCGTTTGAGTCGTTCACTCTCGGCCTCGAATCTGCTACGTTCACTGGCGTGAGTCACGCCATGTTTCTTGCACAACTCCAGGAAGCGTTTGACCAACGGTTTCATTCGCTCGGCCAAGGCTGGATCCACTGTGGAGTCATCCGTCATATACCAGATGGGTTCGATGGCAGCCCGGTACGCGCAGATTGAGGCCTTTTCCACACGAACTCGGACCGTTTTGTTTTCGGCCAGTTTCGTCGCCTCGGCAAAGGCATCAAGACCGGCCTGGGCCATGGATTCATCGATTGCATAATCTCTTGCCTTGCCAAAACAGTTCGGATGCAACCCGCTGGCCAATGCCTTCTCGTGGGTCAGTTTGATAAACCGCCGAATGGGTTCGGCGCCACGTCCATAGTGCAAATCAAGGAACTCGTCTACCAGTCTCCGGCCACTCTTGGTCGGATCCCAAAGTAGATTGGCCATCACATAGTTTCGTAAATCAGACAGCTCGGCCCCGAGAGCGTTGCCCGCCGCCTGCATAAATATTCCAATGGCGTTGTTAGCAACAAAATACCTGATGTTCGATTCTATCACCCGCAGATTGGGGCAGGGCAGTAAATAGTTACTGAAGTTTGTATTGTAATTCCAAATGGAAATACGTTTGCACATTCTGCCCCAGTTGGCCAGATCCTGACAGAACGCTACATTTTTCTTGCACCTTGGGTCGTTAATAGGATGTAGAACACAGCACTCTATGCTACACAACTGGATCTGTACATTGGGCCGGGGCCTGACTGTTTTGGGTGGCTTACGCGAATACCAGTAAGACAATGTGCCAACCATGACATCCGGATACCCTTTCGCTACCTCTTTTGATACTGCGTTGACGAAGGTCAGCAGCGAGCCCATGGGTGTGCCTTCGCGCTCATCAAGGGCAGCACAGCCGTCACAGCGGCAGTATTTATTATTATCGTTCTGGCTAACGGAGATATTCTCCATGCTGGGATTCTTCCTGAGTGCATCCAAAACTGAGTCCGTAACGATGCGGAGGACATCCGGATGGGTCAGGCAGAGTTCAGGCCCACCACCTCCTACTTCCAGCTTGCGCTCGCCCTCGACCAGGGCGAAATACTCCGGATGTTCTTTTCCATAGTTCTGTGCTGAGAGATGGCGGTGAAAACTGTGGTTTATGAGATTCAGTCCTGTCTTACTGCCCAGCTTGGCATCGCCAGCAACGGTATTGACACGGATCCGCGTGGCAAACGCGGGATTTCTATTGGTTTCGCCGTAATAGCTCCAGCGGAAACGTAGGGGCGAATGATAAAAACGGTCTAAAGGCCCGACAACACGCCACGTCCCTATCGTGGGTACATACGTATGGTCAACAGTGAGGAAGCGCACACCGACGTAATCTTCGAGGAAAGTATAAACACCGTAAAGTGTTCCTCGTGCTCCCGCCCGCGGTTGCCCGGCTATAGCGACGTTATCGTTACGCACTATGATACGAAAATCCTCTTCCCCAAACTCGTCGGTGCTGAAACCGACATTGCTGGCCCGCATTGCCGAGCTTGAACCAATATAGATATGACGTTTTCCAGCCGTGGTGAGGTTGGGCTCGCTGGCAATGGGCAGGTGAATGCTACTTGCCTGGGCAAAATGGTTTTGGAATTCTTCCGCAGCGTAAATCTCACTTGGCGGAGCGTCTTGGGCAATGATGATGTTCCAATTGACCAGCTTAGATAGGTTGACGCCACGTGGGACGGCGGCAGAAACGGAACAGACCATCATGGCGTACAGTGAGATTATTACCGTCACAACATAGCGATTCATAGTGTTATCTCCTCATATACTGCGGTTAATGGTCTTTGGCTATTGGCTCTATTGAATCCACAGTGTATACAGTCATCTCCTATGGAATGCTACCAGTAGCCGTGATTCTCCGTGCAAGCCTGAATCTGATGATATCCGTAGCGAATCCATTGTGCACGAACTTCTCGGGCACACGTAAACAGATATTACCAGATTTCATCGGCATTGATTATCTGATTCCGATACCATCGAGACCAGAGTGCCGAGTCATTTACCTGGATAGCCGGTATTTTGAGCTCTGTATGAATAAATGTACCCTAGGGCTTGCAGTCTTTGGCAAAAAGTAGGATGATTATGTTTGGCTTGGTGTCAAAGGACTTTAACGCTCTACGGGAGTAAGAATCTATGACTATTCGAAATAGGGTTATTCAAGTTTGGGTCATGGCCTTGTTCCCATGCACGGTCATTCCGGTCCATGGGACTGACTGGTCTCAGTTCATGTGCAACGCCCAGCACAACGGCGACGCCCAGGAGGAACAGCTCGACCTACCGCTACATTTGAACGCCCAAGTTGAGCTGGATGACGCCGTCCTGTCTTCCCCCGTCATCGTGAAGGGACGCATCTATGTCGTCGATCAGATGGGTACAGCCTACGGTGTCGATCTGAAGACCGGACGCATCGCCTGGAAAACCGCGCCGGAAGGTTCAGACACCTTTGGCTCAAATACCTCTTCGCCCTGTGTCGCGCAGGGAAAAGTCTTCTATGGGACCATCGCGGGCAATCTTCACATTCTCAACGCCGGAGACGGCACTGTCATCAAATCGATTGAATTCGATTGGCCGATTATGGATGCCATAACCTATGCGAATGATTCGGTCTATTTTCAAACTCTGAACGGTGTTGTCCATTGTCTGGATATTGATGGTCACACGCGTTGGGTCTGGGATCACTATAACCTCAATCGTGAAAGCGAAATCACCAATGGGCAAAATCCCCGGACGGATGGCAAGTCTTCTGCCTATTTTAGCAGTGGCGTGGTATCGGTCTCCGGAGATAGGGTCGTCACGACGATTGCCGATGACCTAATCTGTCTGAAAGATCTCAAAACAAGGGCCCAATTGATATGGAAAAGGAAAGAGCCTTTGGGCAAGGTTTACTGCATGAGTGACGTAGCCATTTCAGGTGAATATGTCTATGTGCCTTGCCCCGGAAAAGACGGTGAAGGGGGCGTGATCCGGCTCAATTTGCTGGACGGAACATCTGTCAAGCGACAAGACACTTTACTAGGTCAATGGGCTTCAGTGGCGTCCGCGGCAGTGCGAGGAGAAACCATGTTCTTCGGTCGTCAATCCTTTGGGGTGACAGCATACGATTTCGGCGCGGGCAGAATCCAATGGAGTACCTTCAGCAATAAATCGAGCAGTCTTATTCCGGTGCTCTCCGCTCCGGCGCTTTCAGCAGATTACTGCTTCTTCACGACCACGCAGGGGGAGTTGATCGCTGTATCCCTCAGCAGTCAGAGTCGAGGTTTGGACACAGATGGAACGAAGTCTTTTCGTTTCATGACGCCGCACGGCAAAGCCATTACATCCTCGCCGGCGATTTCCGATGGCAAAGTCTGCTTCGGATGTGATGACGGATTCCTATATGTGCTGGGCGGCGGCACACCTATTGAACCGGTCCGATCGAAGCGAACACTCCACAAACGCCGGAGCCGAACGACGGTCAGAGGGGAACGATCTTATGACTGGCCGTCTGCTTACGGGGGTTCGGCCAATACGAACTTCGTCCGAGATTCGGGCTTGAAACCGCCCTTTAGACTACGTTACGCCGTGCGGAGCGGTGGATTGTTCAAGCATCCGGTTTGTGCCACCCACGATGATCTCTATTATGTGACACTTGGAGGCTTGGTAGTGTGCCGGGAGCAGGATACCGGCCGGATGCGATGGCGACGGAAACTGCCCGGTCAGGTCTGGACTCGATCGACCTTGCTCTGTGCCGAAGGAAAAGTGTTTATTTCCCGTATGTTCAGCCTAAGATACCCGATGGTTAAGGACCTGCCCAGCATGTTCGTCTGCCTTGACGATGAAACGGGAGAGACAGTCTGGGAAAAGTCGATCGGTATCGGTGACAGACTGCGGGCTTCCCCTGTTTATGCGGGGGGAGTGGTCGCCTACGGATCTCTCTACCGAGAGGGTGAAACAGACGTTCAGAAGGTTAATGCATGGGATGCCAATTCGGGAGAGTCTCTGTGGACAGTCCAGTTGAGTTCATCCGGCAAGATGCTAAACGGCCCTTCCGGATGCGCGGGCGACGGCACTATGTTTTTCACCGGTGGCGGAGAGGCCGATCCACGCGAAGGGGAGACCATGGCGATAGTCCCCCGGACCGGCGAGATCCTCTGGCGGACAAACAAGGCTTATGCCAGCCAGACGGGCACACCCTCCTATCGTGAGGGTAGAGTTTATCTTCCCGGGGCTTACAAATTACCCATTTCCTGCCTTTCGGCACGGAAGGGGGAAATCGTTTGGCAGCAAGATTGCGTTGTTGACCGCTGGCACGTCGAGATATGTGCTTTAGGGTCCGATTACTTCGCCGTCAATAACAAGTATGAGGGCGGAGCCTGGCGCTGGAACCTGGCAGACGGGTCCATTGTCGGTTCGTTGGATGATCCGGTTCAATTGTGGGGATCCAGTCACGGCTGCGGGGCCATCGTGCTGACCTCCGAGGGCTACGCCTTGTCCGCAACTCTGGAGGGCGTCTTTGCCGTCCATTGCGAAACTGGCAAAGTGATCTGGAAGAGTCCCGGCTTTGGTTCCTGGACATGTCCTCACCCGATTGCCACCAATGGTCGCATATACTACTGCCCGCAGGTCAACGGTACACTCTACTGCTTTGAGCCCGTGTCAGGCCTTTAGCGGTCGCGCAGAAATAAATTCACGGTTTAGAGGGAGCAAATTGGCGTTAGATTTGGTCGCTCCGATTCAGCGAATCCACAGGCGTAGCTGTTCTACGTCGAGGAATTTGTGATTGAGAAGCGGCCGAAGATAATGTCAAGATTGCCCCTATAAATGGGAAGTTATTTCTGGGCGGCCGCTTAGTGCGAAGAATACCTTACGTCATCAAGAACCTCTAGCTCACGAATATCCGGCGTGAGATAGTCTCACTGGGAACTCTATGGGATCGGCAAGGAAACTCCGTCATATGAAGGCGCTTTCTCTGTCACGACCCCATTCTGCGTTCAATGATCACGCGGCCAATTTGTGGTACGACTTCCACAAGCCGCCCAGGCGTGCGATTCTGAAAGCTATGCGAGCATATTATTTGCACCGCACGGGATCGACCTTGCAGATGATGGAAAACTATCTGAATTAACGAGACAAAAGAACGACTATGGCGACTCAATCGTTAAATAAGCGCAACATAGAAAGCCAGAAGAACACAGAAAAACGACGCCTTGAAGAATCTGAACGGGGCGTCAAGAACTGGCGTCTGTGGGGGCCTTACCTAACCGAGCGGCAGTGGGGCACCGTGCGTGAAGATTACAGCCCAGATGGTGCCGCGTGGGAACACATCTCCCACGATGACGCCCGCAGCAGGGCCTATCGATGGGGCGAGGAAGGCATCGCGGGAATCAGTGATGAGAAACAGAACCTCTGCTTTGCTGTATCCTTTTGGAACGGTCAAGATCCTATTCTTAAGGAGCGACTATTCGGCCTCACGGGTAATGAGGGGAATCATGGCGAGGACGTAAAGGAATACTACTACTATCTCGACAGTACCCCGACACATTCTTACATGAAAATGCTTTATAAGTACCCGCAAGGTGCATTTCCCTATTGCCAACTTGTCGAAGAAAATAAGCAACGTGGAAAAGACCTGCCGGAATTCGAACTGATCGATACAGGAATCTTCGATGAGGACCGATATTTTGATATATTCGTCGAATACGCGAAGGTTGACACAGACGATCTTTTGGTCAAGATCACCGCGAAAAACCATGGACCCGACGAAGCGGAACTACACATCGTTCCGCAACTTTGGTTTCGAAATACCTGGTCGTGGAATTCCGCTAGAAAAAAACCAGCGATTTATTGTGACGCGGGATCAATTAGAGCTGAACATGCCGATATCGGGACATATCACCTATACACCGAAAATAGTCATGAGGCCGTTTTCACGGAAAACGAGACCAATGTGGCACGTCTCTACGGACAGGAGGCAAGTGGATTCTTTAAAGATGGCATTAATGACTACATCGTAAATGAGCAAAAAACTGCGGTAAACCCAGAGCAGTTCGGTACCAAAGCAGCCGTTATTTGTCGCACAGCGATTCCGGCTGGTGCATCTCATACGATTCGTTTGCGGCTCTCTTCTACCCCCATAGATACTCCATTCAAGGGCTTTGAGACCACAATCAAGAATTGCATTGAAACTGCAGACGACTTCTTTGGGCATATCCAGGAGCAAATTAAAAGTGAAGATGCCCGTCATGTCCAGCGCCAGGCCTTTGCCGGGATGATGTGGACGAAACAATTTTACTACTACAACATCGCGCAGTGGTTACGCGGAGACCCGAATCAATTTCCGCCGCCGGACGAACGTTTGCAGGGACGAAACAGCGAGTGGGAGCACCTGAATAATGCTGATATCATCTCAATGCCGGACACCTGGGAATATCCCTGGTATGCTGCCTGGGACCTGGCTTTCCATTGCCTGCCCATTGCCATGATTGACCCGTATTTCGCAAAAAAACAACTCATGCTTCTGACCAGCGAATGGTACTTGCACCCCAATGGGCAACTGCCTGCCTACGAATGGGCATTCGGTGATGTAAACCCGCCGGTACATGCATGGGCAACATGGCGTGTTTACAAGATGGATCAGAAACAGAAAGGCGGAGAAGGAGATTTGGATTTTCTCGAACGTGTCTACCAAAAACTATTGCTCAATTTCACCTGGTGGGTCAACAGAAAGGACCAGGATGGTAACAATCTTTTCCAGGGCGGGTTCCTTGGACTGGACAATATCGGAGTCTTTGATCGCAGTGCACCGCTTCCCACAGGCGGCCACATCGAACAAGCGGACGGCACGAGCTGGATGGCAATGTACTGCCTCAACATGCTGAAGATATCCCTGGAACTGGCGGAAAGGAATCATACCTATGAGGACATGGCGACGAAGTTTTTTGAGCACTTCCTGTACATTGCCAGCGCCATGACAAATGTGGCCGGGAAAGGAATCGGTCTTTGGGATGAGCAGGACGAATTCTATTATGATGTTTTACACACCGGTGAACATGAACATTGCAGCCTTAAAATACGTTCCATGGTTGGTTTGATCCCCCTGTTTGCAGTTGAAACCCTTGAGCCCGAGCAATTAGAAAAAGTTCCAGAATTCAGGCGCCGACTTAATTGGTTCTTGGATAATCGACCCGATCTGGCTCGCCTTGTATCTCGGTGGCAGAAACCAGGCATGGGAGACAGACGCCTGCTCTCTCTTCTTCGCGGGCACCGCATGAAAATGCTGCTGAAACGCATGTTGGATTCAAACGAGTTTTTCTCTGACTACGGCATTCGCGCACTTTCAAAGGTACATGAAAAGAACCCTTATAAGTTCCAGGTAAACAGCAGTACGTTTACAGTCCATTACCGACCTGCGGAATCGGATTCGGGGCTATTTGGAGGCAATTCAAATTGGCGTGGCCCCATTTGGTTTCCAGTGAATTACTTACTCATCGAATCATTACAGAAGTTCCATCATTACTATGGTGACGATTTTAAAATCGAATGTCCAACCGGCTCCGGAAACTATGTAACCATTGATGAGGTGGCCCAGGAAATTACCCGTCGACTGACGACCATCTTTCTGTCAGACGAAAATGGGCGGCGTCCCGTTTTCGGAACCCACGAAAAGATAGCGACCGATCCCAATTTCAAAGACTATGTGCTTTTCCATGAATATTTTCACGGAGATAATGGCAGCGGAGTCGGTGCCTCTCATCAGACCGGATGGACGGGGCTAATCGCCAAATTACTACAGCCAAGACCTTCATAGAACAGATGAATGAATCTAGGCTTTGTCGGAGACAAATATGACGACACAACAATCTGAAGAACCGTGCGACTCAGCGACCCAAAAACTCAAGAGACAGATGGCGCTGGTGACTGGGGCCAATTCAGGTATCGGCAAGGGAATTGCTCTGGCCATGGGGAAAGCCGGCGCGAATGTCGTCGTCAATTACGTGCGCCATGAAGACGCTGCGAACGAAGTGGTAGAAGACATTAAAAAGTCAGGCAGTAAGGCCTTTGCATGTCACGCGGACGTATCCCAAGAAGATCAGGTGCAGGAGATGTTCAAACGAATGATCTCTGAGTTTGGCACGATCGACATTTTAGTCAACAACGCCGGGTTACAGCAGGATGCCTCCTTCGAAGAAATGACCCTTGATCAGTGGAACTTGGTCATCAATGTCAACCTGACGGGTCAATTCCTGTGCGCCCGTGAAGCCGTACGCGAATTCAAACGTCGGGGATTACGCGAAGAAATTTCGTCCGCAGCAGGTAAGATCATTTGCATTAGCTCCGTACATGAGGTCATCCCCTGGGCGGGACATGTGAACTATGCTGCATCTAAGGGAGGCGTCATGCTGATGATGCAAAGCATTGCTCAGGAGGTGGCTCCTTTTCGGATCCGCGTCAACAGCATCTGTCCTGGTGCCATCCGCACACCAATCAATACAGATGCGTGGAATACACCGCAAGCCTATAGCGGTTTAATGAAACTCATTCCCTACGGACGCATCGGAGAGGTTGACGACATTGGGCGCATGGCAACGTGGCTTGCATCAGACGACTCAGATTACATTACCGGAACCAGTATTTTCATCGATGGTGGCATGACCTTGTATCCTGGTTTTGCGACGGGTGGATAACATCAGTGCGGCACCAGTTTTTTTAATAGGTTCAAAAATGATCTCTTTCATCAACACAAATCGGCGTAGAATCGCCCGCATGGCACCGTTTGGGTGCGTGGCTGTGCTGCTAGCGACGAGCGTCGCGCGAGCAGACCATTTCGCCGACGTGCCGCGCCAGACGGTTCCCGGCTTGCCGCATGTGAACGGGATTCTGGACTACTCCCCCTATCAGTTGGTCGGACACTTTGGCTCGGAAGACGGGTTCCCCCCGAACTTTTGGACCGACTTGTCCGGTTACGTCTATGATGGGCCTGATAACCCGGCATTTAACGGCAAGACGTTTGCTTACGTCGGCACGCGCACTTCCTCGGAGGTGGGCGTGGTCGTCTTTGACATCACCGACGCCTCGAATCCCACGGTGGTTGGCAATTATCATCCCCCGGGCAGCGGGCGATTTCTCGACATCGACATTCACGACGGCATCGGTTACGCCTCCAGCACGAGCACCGGTTTTTGGATCATGGACCTGCGGGCGGACCCGATCGATCCCGTGACGATGTCGCAAACGCCGATTGGCAGCATCCATACGCTCGATGTGGATGTAACCGAGGATGGAGTCTTCCTCTACGCGGCCCAGTCTGGCGCGGGCGCCCAAGTGTATGACGTTACCGACCCGGCGAATCCCAGTTTTCTCACCACGATTAACGTCAGCGCCCACGATGGGCATGCGGAGAATGGCCGTTACTACGTGCACGGTTCGGGCCGGACGAGCATCTTCGATGTGAGTGATATCAAGAACGGCAACGCGACACTCTTGGGCGTCTTTGGCGACGGCCCGGGAGAAAACGATAGCGGATCGCACAGCGGCCGACCCAGCTCCGATGGTAGCGCCTATTACATTGGCCATGAGGGCGGTCTGCTGAATCTGCACGTGCTGGACATTCGTGATCCGGCCCATCCAACGCTGGTCAAGTCGATTTCCAATGACGACATCCAAGCGCCGTTTACCCCGGGTTCCGGCGCCGATATGTTGAGCCAGACCGCCCACCAGCAGTTCGTCATGGGCAATCTGCTGTTCAACTCCTGGGGGCCGGCGGGAATGACCGTCCATGACATCACCAACCCCTTCGATCCTGTGCTCGTTGGCACCTTCGACACGGAAGCCAATTCTAATATCGGGGGCTGCTGCAGCGAGGGCGCTTTTGCCATCTATCCACTTCTAGGTCTGGATCGGGTGCTCATCTCCGATCGGCGCAACGGATTTTGGATCGTCGACCTCACCAAGGGCCTACTTTCGCGGCTGAGTGTGGAGCCTAGCGCATTCTACACGGTTAGTGATAACAACAGTGACGGGGTTTTCGACGACCTAGGCGACGTGGCGGCGGATGTGTCCGCAAATAATCGTAGCCATGTTGGCGAAATCGATTCGTGGGCAACGAACCAAATGAATCGGCTGGTCGCCAAGTTTGCACTGCCGGACGCACCGGTGGACGCGCCCTTTCTTGAAAGGGCCACGCTCCTGTTCTTTTTGCAGGATATCGTGGGCACGCCCGCGGGTCCTCTGTCCGTGCGGCACAGTATCACGGACAACGATCTGGATCTGCTGGCTTCCGATTATGAGAATCCCAGCTACGTCGACACGCTGCTCGATCTGGTTCAGCCTACCGACCCCAGCGGACAATACTACCAGTTGGACGTGACTCTCCTGGTGTTGGCCGATTACGAGGCCGACGGTCTCGACCCGCTCAGTGCGTTTCGGCTGGAAGTGACTGAGGCGATCTTTTTTGAAGATAATCAGAGTAATCGTTACCGATTGAGGATGCCCGGTCTCGTATCCACTCCTCCGCAACTGATGCTAACGTTCACCGCCGTGCCGGAGCCATTTGGCTT
>JADFHU010000738.1 GCA_022567055.1 Planctomycetota bacterium | reverse complement strand
TTGGCGCCGAATCCCACGAAGGCCTCGATGAGCTGATTCGAGTTCCAGATCCAAAGCTCGTGTAGCTTGTAGGCCCGGTCGAATGCATACTCGATGGTGGCCGGGATACCCCCGCTGATCCACATGTCCGCTGCGGAACTTCCATGGAGATCGTCCGCCAGACCGGAGCCGTTGACGGTATTCTCAGGCCCGGAAACGCCGAATGAGCTGGAGGCCGTGGCCGTGACATCGCTGATGGGGATAGAGAAGGGCTCGGCCTCGAAGCTCCAGACACCGCCCTTGAAGACGGTATTGTCCGGTGCGCCGTTGACTTCATCCACCCGCCAGTAATAGGTTTGACCATAATCCAGGCGACCCGGCATGTAGGTGGTTTCGCTTTGACCCGGACTATCGGGCGTGGTCGCATTGTTCACATCGTCGAAAGACGTGCCAAGGTACACATCATGGGTCACTGCGAAATCACCCGGAGTCCAGGACAGGGTCGAGTCAACGGGCACATCGGCAGCCTCGTCCGCGGGACTCGGATCTCTAGGGAGTTCCGCCGCGAGGGCGCGCTTGTCCGAGAGAATCAGATGCCCGAATCCTAGACTCTGGTCATGCGCTTCACGGCTGGTCCAGGTCATCTGGATCTCCCGATCACCGGCTTCGGTATCGTCAAGAACGGGGTGGAAACCAATGGCACTGCCTACGGACCAGTCCAATGGCGTAATTTCTGCGTGGGGGATGGCGGCTTCGCAGATGTAGCCATCGGCCGTTAGGGAGGCGCCGATCTGTAAGTAAGGAACCGCGCTCTGACCCCCACCCTCCATGTCGTCCCAGAGCCATGTCTGGGCATTGGCATTGAAACCGTACTGGTAATGTTCGGCATGTCCGCCAACGGCGTTTGTGGTGGAGAAAAATATCTCTATGGCGTCAGAATTCCAGATAGTGCCGCCGGTCTTGTTCATGGATAACGCATCGTCCTTCACGATCACTGCCATGTAGACGTTCTCGTCGTCCCACAGCAGATAGAATTCAGCGCTAAGGTCCGCAGGACCGTCCCAACTGGCCTGTCCGGAATTCAATTGCTCTGCCACATCGAGAACGGCTGGGGTCATCGCCGCAAGATTCCAGTCGCTCAGATCTCCGTCAATTGCATCAGGCGTACCCCTGAGACAGTCTATTACCAGGGGTTCTCCAGTCAATGGGTGTACTGCGGGGGGGGCCGCAATCGCCAAACTCAGGCTGAGCAGGGTGAGAATCCCCACGAAAAGACATTTCTTTGCTAACATCTCATTCCTCCTTCCAATAGAAGTATTGGTGCAGTTAATGAATACGGCATTCAGCAGGATTGTAGCACATCCCGAATAAGAACACAACAAACACAAGATGGACAGCCACTTCACGAGTTAGGGATCGGTGCTATCAAGAAAAACTTCGGCATGGTTCAAGGTTCCAGGTTCACGGTTCACAGTTGAAGGAAAAACTGATTCAAGGCTTCGAACCGTGAACCAAAAACTCTAATTCGGTATGTGGTTTACGACTTCAGAGGCATCGTGAATCCTGATGAACTGTTACCTAAAATTGAACCATGCCGAAAAAATGGTAATTCCCACAAAAAACTATTGACATAGTGAACTAGTTCACTTATTCTTTAGCTCAATGTTGTCGAATAGGGCGGCCCATGAAGACCAAAGACGTTTCTATGAACATAGACAAATCGAGCGGCATTCCCGTCTACGTGCAGTTCGAGGAGCAGATTCGGCTACTCATCAAAAGGGGCATTTTGACGCACGGAGACGCCCTCCCGACCGTGCGGAGTCTGGCCGTCGAACTGGGCATCAACGCCAACACGGTCGCCCGAGCCTATCGTGACCTCCAGAATCAGGGTGTCCTGAGACTGGAACGTGGCGTCGGGACCTTCGTCGCCGACACGGCGGGTCGACCTGCTGAGCAAAGTGTGTTCAGAGAACTGGACAAGAAAGTAGGCGAGGTCATTCGGGCCGCCAAGGAGGCGAACTTGACGGCAAGTGAAGTATCACGTTTCATTGGACTCAGATGGAAGGAAGAAGATCATGATTAATGGAACACGGAATCCGATCGCTGTGACGCTGGCCGTCCTGGCCTGCCTACTCTCGGGCGTGGTCTTGCTGCAGGCGGATAGCACTCTCCTCTCGGTCTGCATCCTCGTGTGCGGCCTCACTTTGGCCGCCTCGCCCCGCATGCTCAATGAGTGGGATCGGGGCGTCCTGCTGCGGCTGGGCAAGTTCAACCGCATCCTGCCCCCCGGCATCGCATGGATCATCCCGGGCATCGACAGCATCACCCAGGTGGTCGATATGCGTATCCGGTCCACCCCCTTCACCGCGGAAAAAACCCTGACCAAGGACACCGTGCCGGTCGATGTTGACGCGGTCCTCTTCTGGGTCGTCACCGATGCCCAGCGGGCCGTTTTGGAAGTGGAACAGTATCTGCCGACGATTAGCTGGGCCGCCCAAACGACACTCCGCGATGTGATCGGAAAATCGGAACTGGTCCGCATGATCTCGGATCGAGCGCAACTGGACCAGGAACTCCAGACGGCCATCGACGCCAAGACCTCCGAGTGGGGCATCACCGTCCAGTCCGTCGAGATTCGTGACGTCAAGATCCCCGAGGGGCTCGAAGACGCCATGAGCCGCAAGGCCCAGGCAGATCGCGAGATGGCGGCCCGGATCATCCTGGCGGAGAGCGAGAGAAGAGTGGCGGAGGAGATCGTGAAGGCCGCGGATGTGTACAAGAAGAACAGCACCGCCATGCAACTGCGGGCCATGAACATGACCTATGAATCGATCAAGGAGCGAGGGGCGCTGATGGTCGTTCCCTCCGGCATGATGGATTCTCTCAACGTCAATGTGATGGGCATGGCCGCCGCAGGGTTTCGTCGCGATGGATCAGGTGATGAGACACCATGAGAATTAGGTGGTTTCTCAGATCCGCAGGGGCCCTCCACGGCAGACGCATTAGCTGGGAGGGGTGGAC
>JADFHU010000737.1 GCA_022567055.1 Planctomycetota bacterium | reverse complement strand
TAGGGGTTTTCCATTAGGGCTGTTCTCCCCCTGCCAATCGAGTGTTGATATCATCTCCCGCCACACTGGCATTCCTCTTTTCCACCGCTTCTCGTCGATCCGCGTCTTCCCGGCGCCAGTCGCGTAGGACTTCGGGATCGTCCATACGGGGAAAATCTTGGAGTCCTTTCCAGTCGAAGGCCTTGTCGAAGGGGTCCAGGGCTCGATTGGGATCGAACACCTGGGCATGGACCGGCAGGACCTCGTAGGGGCGGGTGTCCGGCTCGGATTGAAACATGTCGGAGAGGTCACTGGCCATGGCGTCATACTGGTTGATGAAGGGGATCCCCAATATCAAGAAAGTCGTCTTGAGGATCGAGGGGATGGACGTGTGCACATGGGAGACATAACCTCTCTTGGCGTAGGGGCTCACTACCATACAGAGGCTGCGATGGGCGTCTACGTGGTCCCGTCCATTCTGGGCGTCGTCCTCGGTGATGATAATCGCCATCGAGGGCCAAACCTCGGTCTGACTGAGCCGTGCGATCACGCGTCCCAGAGCCAGGTCGTTATCGGCCATGTAGGACTCCCGGAAGGGGTACCCGGCCTCGGGACGTTCGCCGGCCCCGTGGTCGTTGGGCAAGGACATGACGATCAGATTCGGAAACGGCTCCTTACCGGATAGACAGCGCCCGTCGAGTTCCCTTTCGAACATATCCACACGAAACTGATCGGGAATATTGGTGTTGTAAGTGGCAAAGAGACGCGAGGTCCGTTCCCACAGGGGCGCAGGAATCGGATAGTTGGCGGCCAGACGGATCCCGGTAAAGGGGTATTCCGCCGTCGCCTCCGTCCCGGGGAACTCGAAGCCCATGCCGAAATTGAAGAAGTTCACGCGATGTCGATCGAGATGATCCCAGAGACTGCCCACTTCCAGATAGTCCTCCGGCAGCAACGCGGCATAGCTCCCGGTCACTGCTCGACGGCCCGGGGCCGGGGATTCGAGCAAGTAACGCCGACGCCCGCCATAGGAGGCCGTGGTACTGGTTTCCGTCCACACGCCCGGGTAAACCCCCTGCAACCAGCGATGTCCGTCCGCGGAGTGGTCGGAGTCGCAGTAGAAATTGTCCGAGCAGGCATAGTGCCGCGCCAAGGCTTGGTGGTTGGGCATGACGTTCACATGCTCTACCACGTCACCGCTGCGCTTCGTGGACCGTACCGTCGCGTCCAAACCGAATTCGGTGAGGCCGGGGTCTCCCCGCCCCCCCGGCAGCTCACCAAAGATCTGATCGTAGGTGCGGTTCTCCTTGAAGATCAGCACCACGTGTTTGATGGGAGACGTATAGGCGCCCACGTAAGGAGGCACCGGATTGCGTGGGCCCATGTCCCCAGGGCGATGCCAACGGACCTGCACGTTGTTCTGCAGCACCTGGCTCGTTTCCGCGGCCAAAGCGTCATCGGGGGGAATGGGCAGGACCGAGACGGTGCCGCGCATGAGGTTACCGATGTAATGGTCCCGTTCCTTGTAGCGTACGCCCGGACCGCCGTTGGGGCCGGCACCGAAGCCCTTGGCGTTGGCCACGACCAGGTGACGCCCGTCCGGCGTCACGGCCAGCTTACTGGGAAACCATCCCACGGGGATGTGCCCCAGGACGCGATGTGTCGCGGTGTCGATGACGCCCACGGCATTGATACCTGCTTCGGCCACGTACAGGCGCCGCCCATCCGGCGATAGGGCCAGACCGAAGGGAATGATCCCCCGCAGACGGTTGAGCGGCTCGGGCAGTCGCAGCAGGATGTCGGCACGACGTTGCCGCGATCGCGCATCCACCACCGTGATGGAGTCATTGGTTCCGTTGGATACATAGACGTGGCGCCCATCGCTGACCACGGAGTTGGGAGATGCGCCGCCCAGGGCGGGGATGCCCTCCACCTTCTGGCCTACCCGTACCCCTGTCTTGATCCGCGCGGTCACGCGTCCCCTATCGGGATCGCCGAGATCGATGGCGTAGAGCGACACCGCCTCCGGCGCATTGGGGTCGCCCAGGCCGGGGACCCTGATGCCCTGAACGGTGGCCCCCTCTATCATCTCCCGGGAAAGATAAGGGAAGGGGGCAAAGGTCAGCGCCGTCTCTTTGAAGTTGTTGGGATCGAAGCCGTCGATGGCGCTGTATTCGAAGAGACCGATGTTCGCCACATAGAGGGTCGCGCCGTCCGGACTGAGGCACAGACCAAAGGGATATCGGCCGACCGGGATGACGTCCACGATGGCACGAGTCACCGTGTCCACCGCCACCACCCGGAAGTTCATCTGATCCACCACATAGAGGCGCGTCCCATCGGCAGTCAGGACCAGATCACCCGTGTAGCTGTCGTGCCAGCTGCGCCCTCGGAAGGGGACATTCAGATCGACGGTCGCCAGACGCGCGCCCTCGGCCATGTCCCAGATCATCACCGTCCCGTCGTCACCGCCCGCGGCGTAGAGTTCTTGCGCGTGTTCTCCCTGGCCGATCGCCACCCCCATGAAACAGGCATTGAGGATGCCCGCATCCGTTTCCACGGACTCCGGGATCGTCTGCACCTGGGGCGCGTCTGTCACGGCGCCTCGTATGATGCAGAGGGAAAAGGGTTCCGTACCGCTGTTGACCGTCACCACGGTTTGACCGTCGGGTGACAGAGTCAATCCGTAGGGATGGGGCTCCACGACGATCTGTCTACCCCGGGGCGTCAGCAAACGCCCGTTGGGAATCACCGAAATGCCGTCCGCTTGGATCTGGCAGTAGAGGGTCCCGGCCGGGGCCGTGAAGACAGGCTGGACGTCCGAAAGCGCGGCGGCCACCACATGCGACAGGAGGCACACCAGCCCGCTGACGAGACAGGGAAGTCGCTTCATGTGCTCAGTTCTCTACGGCAATCATCTGGATGTCCAGCACGGGCACCGTGATCCGCTTCGACTTTCCGCTGGTGGGGTAAGCCACCTCAACTGTCACGGCATCCGCCCCTGCCTCGGCGCAGGTGCCT
>JADFHU010000097.1 GCA_022567055.1 Planctomycetota bacterium | reverse complement strand
CTCTTGTTCGGCTGTCCGGGCCTGTTCCGCTCGCTGGCGCTCGCGGCTCTGTTGTTCCTCGGCCGCGATGGCCCGGTCGCGCTGAGCGGTGGCCACCACCGCCTGCCACGTCGTCCCGGCTACACCACCAACCAGTACTACGAATACGACAGCGGCCGCCGTGACTAGGCCCCTATTGCGGCGGACGAATTTCTTAACGCGGTATGCGGCGCTCGGCGGGCCGGCTATGACCGGCTGGTGGCTCAGGTGGCGCTGGATGTCGGCCGCGAAGTCCGAGGCCGAGGCGTAGCGCCGGGTGCGGTCCTTCTCCAGGGCCTTCATGGTGATCCAGTCGAGGTCGCCGCGCAACAGGCGGGTCAGCGTCCGAGGTTCGGTGCGGCGACTGCGTGCTATGTGGTGGACGGAGGGCTTATCAGAGCCCCGAGCGCCAGCGAGCGGGTCGTCGGCATGACGCGGTGGACCCGGCGGACCCGGCAGACCCGGCAGACCCGGCGCTTGCGCTTCGGGCTCGGATGCTCGCCCGGGACTCAGCGAACTCAGCTTGGTGCTGGGTTTTTCGGGCTCGACCGGGCAGGGCCGCAAGCCGAGCCTATCGGGCCAGACCCGGCCGGCCCAGCGGCGAACCGCGCCCAAGCAGGACGCGGCCTTCACCGACGGTGAACTGGTTAACCACGCCAAGTTTGGTTTGGGCCGGGTCCAGAAGTTCACGGACATGGGCGACAACAGCATCGTGACCGTGTCTTTCAACAGTGGGATGACCAAAAACCTGATGCTCAAGTTCGCCAAGCTGGAAAAAGCCTAGAAAAAGAAGAAGGCCCCTGCTGTAAGGGCAGCATGGGCCTTCTTTGTTTTTTGAACGAGCTGTTTGGGTTCCTTGGAAATGGGGCGAATCAACACCCCTGGCCTTCAGAAACCTACGCAAACCGTCCAGGGATACACGAGCAACAGCTCACGATTTCGATGGGTTCTTGAGGTAACCCGGCCAGCTTCAGACTGACTACCTTGCTCTCGGTAACTAAAGAGCGTAGACAGCGAAACCTTACGAGAGTACCTCGATCAAGACCCCTTGCATCACCAGCCTCCGTGGAATCGCCTATCTCAGAGTTTCAATTCCCTCAGACAGACCTATTCTCTGGACACGACGCTGTTGATCCTAGCGGGCAGCGTTACCATCGAAATCAATGGTGTCGATCATGTACCGCTTTCACTCATCTCCTCTGATATACGTATTCCCTAGCCAGCCCTGAGCCGTTTTCTCGGTCCGGATAGGGATTCCGGAGTATCCGTGTACCAAGGGAACATACCTAACTTCATCAATCGACACAGGGATTCGCACCGAATGTGCACCCCGCCTCCGACGAATCGGGGGCTTTTACAGTACCCAGACTTACTTCTTTCGTGCCACTCTTGATGAAGGCGCATCCATGCGAGTGCAACGAGTTGTACTAAAACTTCCTATATTATCCAAAAATAAAACACTATTATCAACTGCATTATTTGGGTAATTTGAGTGGGAAGATGTGGGGGTCAGAGTGCATAGTCGGCGGTTAGTCGTTTTTTTCCAGGCGGGATAAAGGTGACTTGGAGGATGTAACTCTTGTCCTTCTGCGGATCGAATTCCAGATCAAACTCATAGGCGTGCCAGACCTCCTGCCAATACTCGTTGTTGGTATGAACAGACCTGAGATCCATGTCGGGCCACATGTTGATCCGCTTGCCCTTGGGCATGGCCGAACGTAAAACCCGTTCATAGAGTTCGAAACGGAACGTGCCGGGCGCCTTGAGGTAGGACTCAAAGGGGTCCAGCAGGGCAACACAGACCCTGATTTGGGCACTCCCGTCGGCGCTCGTCGGCATGATCAACTCGGTCACGGGCGAGACCCTGATCTTGGCGGGTGAGAAGCAGATATGTTCGACTTCGCCTGGCACCTGCTCGGTGCTCCGTAATGTTGACGGCTCCCCGCAGCCAATGGCCAGGAGCAGGCCCGCACAGCAACAAACCGTTTGCACAAGTGGCGAGACGACCTTCATCGGTCACAGATCCTCATCCAGCATGTGGCCGAAACGACTCTTTTTCGTGCGGAGGTAGTCGACATTGTGCTTTCCGGGCTTTACCAGCAGGGGGAGTTGCTCTGCCACTTCGATTCCATAGACTTCCAGACGCGAGACCTTTTTGGGGTTGTTGGTGAGAATACGGACTTTCTTCAAGCCCAAATCACGGCAGATCTGGGCACCAATGCCGTAGTCCCGCTTGTCCGGAGCAAAGCCCAGTTTCAGGTTTGCCTCCACGGTGTCCAGGCCCTGTTCCTGCAATTTGTAGGCCCTCAGCTTGTTGGCCAAGCCAATGCCACGGCCTTCCTGCCTCAGGTAGATCAGGGCACCCTTGCCTGCTTCATTGATCATCCGCAGCGCGGCGGTCAGTTGATGCCCGCACTCGCAGCGTTGTGAATGGAAGAGATCGCCAGTCAGGCACTCAGAGTGGACTCTGATCAGAGTCGGCTCTGTCTGGACAATCGGCGCCCCATGAGGATCGAGTTTGCCGACATCACCCTTGCACAGGGCGAGATGAGGCTCGGCAGAGGTTGTACTCTCGTAGCCGATGAGTTCAAACTCACCGTAGTCGGTCGGCAATTTGACACGTTCGACCCGCTTGATTTGACTTTCGCGCTGAAACCGGTATTCGACCAATTTGGCGATGGAGGTTATCTTGAGATGGTGCGTTTGGCAGAACTCGATCAAGTCCGGCAGGCGGGACATGGACCCGTCTTCATTCATGATTTCGCAGATCACGCCGGCCGGCTTTAGGCCCGCCAAATGGGCCAGATCCACTGCCCCTTCCGTCTGACCCGCTCGCACCATGACGCCACCGTCCTTGGCCCGCAGGGGAAAGATGTGTCCCGGCCTGGCCAGGTCGGAGGGCTGCGCGTCATCGGCGATGCTGACCTGAATCGTCCGGGCTCTATCCGCGGCGCTGATTCCCGTGGTGACGCCTGCGGCCGCATCGACGCTGATGGTGAAGGCGGTCTGCAGCGGCGCGGTGTTGTCCATCGTCTGTGGGAACAGGCTAAGGCGGTCACAGGCGTCGCCCGTCAGCGGCAGGCAAATCAGGCCCCGACCGAATTTTGCCATGAAATTGATGATCTCGGGTGTGGCCTTCTCGGCGGCGCACACCAGATCGCCTTCATTCTCTCGGTCTTCATCATCGACCAAGACGACCATCTTGCCCGCCTTGAGATCCGCCACGACCTCAGGGATGTCATTCAGTTGTACTCGCATTCGGTCTCTGGGCATCTCGATGATCTTGTGTTCAGTCAGACTGCTGAAACAGCCTACGCCCGCCCCCTGGCACGTTCATGCGCTTCAATATAGCGACTGCCGTCCCGGATGTAAACCAGGGCGGCCAAAATAGCACTGGTGCCGGCCGACCACCAGAGGACTCGCGCAAACTGATCCCAATGGGGCAGCAGGTCGGATGCTTCGGGCCCGAGCAAGACAGCTCCGACCATGAGGAGCTGAAGCGTGGTGGAGGCCTTGCCGAAGAAATTCGGCCTCACGACGGCGTCGGAGGTAAGGACATAGAGGATCACGAAGCCGATGGAGAGCAGCAGGTCTTTGCCAATGATCAGCACGACGACGGTCGGCGGAATGAGATAGTCGGGGACATGTGCACGCTGGGAGGTAAGCAGCAGGCAGGCCGAGGTCATGAGGAGCTTGTCGGCCACCGGATCCAAGAAGGTGCCCAGTTGAGTGATATCCTTGAGGCGACGGGCCAGATAGCCATCCATCGCGTCGCTGACGGCCATCACGATGAAGATCCCAAGCGCCAGGTGGCGGAGCAGTACCCGGGTGCTTAGGGCTAGGTCCTGACTGTTCGTCTTGAGCAGGCAACAGACGAAGGGGACGATTAGGAGGATTCTTAGCAGCGTTATGCGTGTCGCCAGACTCAGTCGCATCATCTTTTCCTACCGACAATTCGTTTTTCTGCGGGACATCTCTGTGGTCTAAGTCTACCGCTTTGCCGGATCACAGGCAAGGACGCAGGGCGATCACGTGTAACCATTCCTCTCCCGCAGCTCCTGAAAGAGCCTAACGATTTTTCATCAGTGCAATGATCTTCGCATTGTTGTAGGTGCTGGCGACATCCACAGCCGTCTGCCCGCTATTGTCGGGAATCGAACTCGATGCGCCGTGGGCGAGCAAGAGTCGAGTCAGGGCCTCGTGGCCCCCATGCACAGCATAGTGGAGTGCCGTGGCGCCGTTGTTGTCTACATGATCGATGTCCTTCACGTGCGTCACTAACAGCGTGGCGAACTCAGCGTGGTTTCTAATGGTGGAGACCGCCAGAGGCGTGATGTCCAGCCGGTTGGCGGCATCTGGATCCGCCCCGTTCGCCAGAAGCATGCGAGCAATCGACACTTGTCCGCCCATGGCAGCCATGTGGAGAGGGGTCTGGCCCGACTCTGACTTCAAATTGGGATTGGCCGCGCCGCCTAGCAAGGCCTCCACGATAGTGACATTGCTGTTGTTGGCCGCCATGTGCAAGGCCGTCCACCCCATTTCCCACGTAGATCCCCTCTGGGAGGTCTGCGCGTCAATCTGCGAGTCATGGGCCAGTAGGCGCGTGACGATCAAGGGGTGATTTCCGTTGGTGGCGTAATGGAGGGCGGTCCAACCGTCTCTGTCCTTCTTTCGGACCAGCTCCGGATGATCCGCGAGAAGGGCATCGACCTTGGCCAGGTCTCCCACCGATATCGCCCGGTGCAGGGGATTAAAGGGTTCGCTCCAGACAAGATAGGCAAGCAGGCCCAGCAACAGCAAGATGACGGGGATCAGCGCAATACGAAGTTTCCGCGAGTGTACCAGATCTGAGGCCATGGCCGGGAGTGTACCCGCATATCCGTGCCAGTGCAAAAGTGCAAACGACGAACCGCAAAGTTTCCTTCGGTGCATCGCCTATTCACTGTATACTTGACATTCCAACCCAACCAGCAGTGGTGAGAAGCGACCCATGGGACGAACCAATCAATTGATCGTAGTGTACACCGGCTTCGCCACCATGCTGGAGGCGGGGATTTCCTTGCTGCGGGTGTTCGAGTTTTTCCGCGAATCGCACAAAGGGCCCATGCGTCGGGTGCTGACCGGAATGTTGGACGCTCTAAACCAAGGCCACACCCTGTCTGAGGCGATGGCCGACTACCCGCGGGTCTTTGCCCGCTTCGACCGCACCCTCATTGCGGCAGCCGAAGAGTCAGGCAATTTGGACATGTGCTTCGGCATGCTGGCGCAGTGGTATGAGTTCGTGCGCAAACTTAAGCGCGTCTTTGTGGCCGGGCTCATTTTGCCCCTGGCGGTGCTTCATATCGCCGCAGCCGTTCTGCCTATGCCGGGCCTGGTCCTGGGGTCCAATGGGATTGGTGGCTACTTGCAAGAGATGTTTGGCATCCTGGCAATCTTCTATGTGCCTACGCTAGTGATCATGGCCGTGGTGTGCCTGGGTCCGCGTCTCTCTCTGCTGCGAGTCGTGCTGGATCGCTTTGTCCTATGGGTCCCGGTTTTGGGTAAGGGAGTGAGAGAACTCTGCATCGCACGCTTCAGCCGCGCCTTCGGCATGTTGTTCAAAGCCGGTCTCCCCATGTCGGAATGCTTCACCATGGCCCCGCAGATCGTGGGCAATGGCGTGATCGCAAAGATGTTTGCGGGGGGTGCCCAATTAATAGCCCGCGGCGAAATGCCGAGTGGCGGATTCTCCAAAAGGATCCCATCGGAATACCGCGAACTTTGGAGGGTCGGCGAGGAGACGGGTAAACTCGAAGAATGCGCGAACAAAATCGCGGAGATCGCTTCCGATCGGGCGGAGTTGTTATTGCAGGAGTTCGCCCGTTGGCTTCCCCGGGTCGTCTATGCCGGCGTGGCAATGTTCATGGTCAAGGCCATTATGGAGTTGGCTTCCGGTGTGGTTGGCCAGTATGACATGCCCCTCTAGATTGACCGGCCGCGGTAAGGGGAGGTGGTGTGGGCTAGGCGATCAATTCCAACTCGACCATGGCCCCGGTTTGCACTGAGAACAGTGGCGCCAGGTCGCCCTCGACATGCCCAAACACGTTGACCGGTGAGGCGGCCCGAATTTCATCGCCTTCCGAGACTGGGGTGGGTCCAAAAAAGATGCAAAAGGCATTGCCTGTCGGCCAATAGCCCAAGTCGCCTGCATTGACAACTTCTCGGCTCTGGGGCTCCGTGGGCAGATCGACCGGGATGGTAAAGTAAATCTCGTCTCCCCAGCGATTGGCGATTCCCGATAGCGGTAGGGCCGCTGCAATGGCGCCGCCGGTGGGGGTCTCCTCCAACTCCGCAGAGAGTTCGAATGCTTCGAATCGGATCGTCATTCTTTTTGCCATGGTGTCTCTTCCAGACTGGATCGTGCGTGTCACCTTATGATATACGGCAATTCCCTTGATGTGAATCCGTATCCTGATACAATCCCTCCCGCTCTCAAGCATGAGCGATTATGGCCCTACTGAACGTCAATATAGATCATGTTGCCACGATTCGTCAAGCGCGCTTGACAGACGAACCGGATCCGGTGTGGGCGGCCGTGCAGTGCGAGTTGGCCGGTGCCAATGGCATCACGGTGCACTTGCGGCAGGATCGGCGGCACATCTGTGATCGTGACGTCGATCTCCTCAAACAGACGGTGGCCTGCAAGCTGAATCTGGAAATGTCCATGGCGGAATCCATCACCCGGATTGCGGAACGCCTCAAGCCCGACCAGGTCACGCTCGTGCCGGAGAAGCGGGCGGAGTTGACGACGGAAGGAGGCCTCGACTGTGTCGCGCAGCGTAAACGTCTGGCTGAGGTCGTCCGGCGCATGCACAAGAAGGGGATCCTCGTGAGTACCTTCATCGTGCCGGAGCCCGAACAGATCGTTGCCTCCGCCGAAACCGGATGTGACGCCGTTGAACTGCACACGGGCATGTACGCCAACGCCAACACGCCTCGTACCGTGCAGCGGCGACTTGCGGCTCTTGAGCGGGGCAGAGACTGTGCAGAGGAAAACGGGTTGGTCGTGCACGCAGGCCATGGATTGACCTACCGCAATATTGGCCCGGTGGCGGCGATGCGCGGCGTCTGCGAGCTGAACATCGGTCATAGCATTGTGTCAAGGGCAGTTCTCGTCGGGATGCGTGAGGCCACCGCCCGGATGCTGGCATTGATGGAATCGTCCCACCAGCCGGTCCCTAAGGGTTGATTGGTCGAAGGGTGGTTCCTGAGGCTTAGGCCACCACCATGGGAGGTTACTATGTTTACCGGGGCAATGGTCGCGCTGATTACGCCGTTTCAAGAAGGTGAGATAGACTACCAGACACTGGATGAACTCGTCTCATTCCACTTGGAAAACGGCATTGATGCGCTCGTCCCCGTGGGCACCACGGGCGAATGTCCCACGCTGAGTCACGTTGAACACAAGAAGGTCAACGAGCGGGTGGTGAAGATGGTCTCCGGCCAGGTTCCGGTCATCGCGGGAGCAGGGTCCAACTCGACGGCAGAGGCCATCGAACTGGCCAGTTATGCCAAGAAGATCGGCGCCGACGCGACGCTCCAAGTCGGTCCCTATTACAACAAGCCTACCCAGCAGGGCTTCTACGAACATTTCAAGGCCATTGCGGAAGAGGTCGATCTGCCCATGGTGCTCTACAATATCCCGAGTCGCTGTGGGGGCGAGGGGATGACCAGTGACACGGTGGCCCGACTCGCCGAGCTGGACAATGTCGCCGCCATCAAGGAGGCGACCGGCAGGCTCGACTTGGCCAGCGAGATCGCCGCATGTTGTGACCTCACCATCCTCTCCGGAGACGATTCGTTGACCCTACCGCTGGCGTCGGTGGGGGCGAAGGGGGTGATTAGCGTGGTCGCCAACATTGTGCCCGCCGATGTCAAGGCCATGACCGATTTGATTTTGGAAGGCGACTTCGTGCAGGCCCTGAAGTGGCACAAGAAGCTCTTCGCCCTCAGCAAGGGCCTGCTCAGTCTGTCGGTCAACCCCATCCCCATCAAGGCGGCCATGGCCATGCTCGACCTGGCGTCTGATGAGTTGCGTCTTCCCCTGACACCGCTGGACATGGACAAGGCGGCTCTCCTGCGCAAGACCTTGGTGGACTATGGCCTGCTGACTTGAGGGCCCATTGCGTCCACTAGGGATGCAGATCGGACTGAAGTTTGAAGGCGCGGACAGTGGAGGGAGCCAGGGTGAGGTGCAGGTGAGGATCCGTCAGCGTAATGTCTTCGTCGGTCAGGAGATTCGCCAGTCGGCAGGGGAGGTTCAACTCCCCCACGCTGAGATCCAGGTCGATCGATTGCTCGTGCTCGGTGTCGAGGTTGGCGACGAGCAAAAAATCCGTCTCGTCACAGAAGCCGCCGAAACGCAGCGCCGCCAGGATGGCATCATGGTTGCCGTCGATGAAGCGAATGTTGCCACTGTTGGTGAATGTCTGGTAGCGGCCCAGCAGCGCGTTCACCTGCGAAATGAAGGACACGTAGTGGTTTTCGCCGTTTACGGGGCGCTGCAGGTGTTTGCCGACAAACTCAACCTTTTGCGGGACGGCGTGTTCCACACCCTGTACGATGCCGGTCTGCCCCGACGTGAACAGTGCGCAGACGAAGTAGCGGGCGATGGTTGCATCGGCCGCTCCAAAAAGTTGGGTGGGAGAGCCCGTGTCGTGACTGGTGACGGGGACGAAGTAGCGCAGTCGGCCACTGGCCTCGTGCAGGAATGAGATATACTCGCGGAGTTGCGCGGCGTAGCCATACTCCCAGGGATTGGCCAGCAACAGGTTCAGCCCCCAATCGGTTGTGCGCCGCTCCAGAGTCGGCAAATCCGAAAAGAACTCCGCCAGGATCACCACGCCGTTCAGCTCGCGGCGTAGCGAATGGGTGCAGTGGGTAATAAACGCTTCGTGGCTGCTGTGCAGATTATCGAAGCGAACCAGGCCGCCGGTATACTCGGCGTAATTCGCCCAAAAATGGGCATATTGGGTCATGTATTGCCAGATATCGGTCTTGATGTGTCGCTGGGGGTGGTCGTAGTTGATCTGGACCAAGTCCTCCCACTTGAGCCAATGGTTCTTGTGCCAGCAACCGGCGCGGCGCAGGCCGTCTGCCTCCGATTCATCGGCGACGATCCATCCCGGGCAGGATTTGACCAAATCGCTCGACACGCCCACATGGTTGAGCACGAGATCCATACAGAGCCGTAGGCCCAGGCCCTTGGCGGTCTCGACGAAGTCTTCGAATTGATCGAGGCCCTGCCGATGGTCGGCAGGATCCAGGTAGGAGGGGTCCAGGGCAAAGAGATTTGCCGCGGCATAGGGACTGTTCGAGTCACCCATCTGCGTGACAGGCAGCAGATGGACGCTGTTGAAATGCATGGCGTGGATGTGATGGAGTTGTTCTTTCCACTGACCGATGTGACCGCTGGCGGTGGGGATCAGAGTGTACATCAAGGTATCTCGGGTGTTGGCCGGGTCCACCAGTACTTCCGAAAAGGGTGCGCGGTCCCAACACCAGGTGCGGCCCCCGTCCAAGGTGTACTTGAGGCGAAATCTAAAGTATCCACAGGTCTCAACCGGGACATCGACCGCATAGGTCTGGGGTGCAATCTGATCGAAACGAATATCGTGCCACACGTCATCATGGCTACCGAGGTTAGAGTGTAGGACCAGTGTCAGGTCTTTCTGTTCCTTTAGGAGTGTGACCTCTAAATGGAGAGGCTCGCTGTTGTACACCCGGAAGTACTCAGTGGGACCCGTGGGAAAGGAACGCCGTAACGTGCCGGCCTTTCCCAGGCGACTGATGCGGGGGATCAGATGGGGGATTTCCCTTCTGCCGAGGCGATTCATGCTGCGGATCAATCCTTTGAACCTAAATGACCCCATTATTAAACTGCCCTGGGACATGGCAGTGTTGCGGTATTGGGGTGGATTATAGCACGCAGACGCGATTGATCAACAGAAATGAACTGGCCTTTTCCATCCGACAGCGGTATAGTGGTCGGGCAATTACCTCAAACTGATTGACCCATTTCGTTGGAGACACAGGCGATGACAGAGAGACACGATCGACGCGATTTCCTAAAACAGACTCTGCTGGCCGGCGCGCTGCTGGGCACTGCCCACCAAGCCTGCCTGGCCACCCCACGCGGTGCCCGCATGCGCATCGGCCTGGTGACCTACCTCTGGGGTCAGGACTGGGATCTGCCCACACTCTTGGCCAATTGCGAGAAGACTTCTATCTTGGGCGTAGAGTTGCGCACTCAGCACGCTCATGGCGTGGAGGTCGAATTGAATCCCGATCAGCGTCGAGAGGTGAAGAAACGCTTTGCCGACAGTCCCGTGACGTTGGTGGGTATGGGCTGCAACTGGGACTTTCATCACACCGACACCGACCGGCTCAGATCGAACATCGAAGGCGCCCAGGCCTATGCCAAGCTGAGCCATGACTGTGGCGGCAGCGGCGTCAAGGTCAAGCCCAATACACTGCCACAGGATGTCCCCGTCGCCCAGACCTGTGAACAAATCGGAAAGTCTCTCGACGAAGTGGGCCGCTATGCGGCCCAGTATCAGCAGGCGGTCCGCGTGGAGGTGCACGGTCGCAAGACGTCGGAGTTGCCCATCATCAAGCAGATCTTCGACCATGTCACAGAGGCCAACGTCGGCGTCTGTTGGAACAGCAATGACGAGGACCTCAAAGGGCAGGGCCTACGCCACAACTTCAACCTGGTGAAAGATCGGTTTGGCGAGACCGTCCACGTCCGGGAGTTGAACCTGGGCGACTATCCCTATCAGCAGCTCATGGACCTCTTCGTTAAAGAGGACTACGATGGATGGATCCTGCTGGAGGCCCGCAGCAAACCGGCAGACCGCATTGCCGCGCTGCACGAGCAGAAGCAGGTCTTCGATCAGATGGTGGCCAACGCGCAGGCCAAGCTCTAGGCGCCCCAAACCCGGTCTAGAAATCGGTGTCGGCTTCCTTCAGATCGAGTTCCTTGATCCAGATGTGGCGATAGCGAACGTCGTGGCCCTCGGCCTGCAGCTTGAGACCACCGGGCGTATCGGTGATGCCGAATCCGTTATCCTTGCCTCCGTCGAGGCCCGAATTCTTGCCGCCCCAAACCTTGTTGATCGGGAAATTCGTATGGACCTTCTGTCCGTTGAAATACATCGTGACCAGGGCCTTTTCGACGCGGCGTGCCTCCGCAAAGCGGGCGGCCCGAAACTGGATGTCGTAGGCGTTCCATTTGCCCGCGCCCTTATAGGCATGATAGGGTGACTCCTTTTCATTGATCACGGCGCCCATGCCGTGGCGGGTCTTGTCTCCATCGAGGATTTGAATCTCGTAGCGGTTCTGCAGATAGACGCCGCTATTGCCCCGCTCCTTCATGACCAGGAACTCCACGTGA
>JADFHU010000736.1 GCA_022567055.1 Planctomycetota bacterium | reverse complement strand
GGCAAGCGCCTGCCGCTCGGCTTCGAAGCGGGCGATCACCTGCTTGGTGTCCATGCCCAGCTTGATGATCTTGAGGGCGACGCGACGCTTCACCGGTCGGCGTTGCTCTGCGGCCCAGACCTCGCCATTGCCGCCCTCGCCGATCTTTTCCAGCAGCTTGTAGCGGTCGATCACCACGCCAGGGCCTTCGGCGTGTGATCTTTCTGGAGGAACGTCAGAGGTGGTTTCCTCTTGGGGGAGAATTACCGATGGTTGTTCCTGTTCGGCCAGCAAGGCCTCGACGTCACGACGAAGATCTGCATCCTCTCCGCATGCCGCATCCAAAAACGCGTTTCTCTTCTCGGCGGGTTGCTCCAACGCCAGCTCAAACAGTTTCTCTTTGCGGGATGGCTTCATGTTTCGATTCTCAGTTGCGTCCTTTGTGCTTCGACTTGGGCACCGGCAAGAAATAACTTGGACTTTTAAACATTGGCAAAGGAATTGGGGGCAGAGGAATTAAAACCAAAACAGGTCACTCTGCCTTACATTCCATTGCCCCAAATTCCTCTGCCTATCAATTCCTATCCTTCATATTCCGATTTGAGGAACTCCAAACATGGGTAAAACAAATGAGATTCTATTCTCCGCGGTCTCTGCGATCTCCGCGAGAGGAAACGTTTTTGGTTCCGGCCGAAGGCCGAGCTTGGCAGTGATTCTGTAATATGCGATGGTTTGGTTGATCATGGTATTGACTTCACTCGGAGGGCGGGGCCTTTTCGTTTAACTCCGTAAAGAAGTTGGAAATCACGTGAACTACGTTATGATCATTGTCGACGCCTGGATGTTTCGTCTTTTCATACTCATCTGCCACCATAACTAGCATTCGTTCGCCAATTGCATGCACTCGCCACCCAACAATTGGCGACTTGAGTCTTACCGTTGGTTGGGGGACACCGGTTGAAATAACACCCTTCTCCACGGACACGTCCACACTCCAGATGGGCTCACCGGGTAGGTTGCTCCGCAGGTAGAACAATCGGTCGCCGTTTCTAGACCATGTCACAACACCTCCGCCGTCTGCCGTGATTCGTCGCATCTGTGAGTTCGGATCATGGAAAGACGCCACGTAGAGTTCCATGTCACCCGTTATGTCGGAGTTGTAAGCCAGCCAGTTCCCATCGGGCGACACCGCATTCCAGGCTTCCGTGGCCGATGAGCCCTTAAGTAATCTTCTCTTTGGATTGGGTTGATCCAGTGAGACCGTCCAAATATCACCGGATGAATTGTATGTATTGTAGGTCAAGTGGCTCCCCTCATCGGAAAGGCTTGCCGGCCAGAACTCCAACCCATCGTGCTCAAAGACAAATTCGGCGGTGCCTCCGGGTGAGTCTAGCGCTTTCTTCCATAGGCCGAAGCGATCACCACCCCGGTCAGACTTGAAGTAGATCCATTGCCCATCGGCTGACCAAAACGGATAGTTGTCATTGGCATCGTGGTGGGTAAAGCGAATGGGAAGCTGACGTTCCAGATCGAAGATCCAGATCTCCTCGTTGTCGTCGTGGTCCGCCTCCCTAATGCTCAAGGCCAAGCGTTTTTCATCGGGGGAGAGTTCAAAATCTTGGACGTCTCCCTCCAGGGTCGCCACCGCCTCCTCAGTCCCGTCCGGGAGCAGCCACATGAGCGTGTTCGATTTCTCTTGGGCTATGGCGCCCCTCCGATAGACGAGAGTGCCATGCTTCGAGATGTCGTAGAGTGCAAGACCCCTAAAAGTCGCGATGCCCTGCACCATATCCTTCTTAGGGCCCGTTAGGGTCATGCTGTCCATGTCAAAGGGAACGGCGAATAGGATGCCGTCGTTGACGTAGAGCAGATGCCCGGACTCGGCATATCGAGGATAGACACAGTCGTCTTCCAAGGGCAGAATCTGATGACTGCCCGTCGCCAGGTCGGCAATGGCCACTTTGCCGCCCTGTCGATTGGATGGGGCATCTTCGATGACCACCGAGAAAAGTACATGGGTCCCCCCAGGCAGGCACTGGGGCCAACGATGCGCTGCCTCCCCTGCCCTCAACTGCGTCAAGGGTTCGAACTTTCCGCCCACCGATGCGACCTTCACCAGGGGATCAGCCCAACCGCTGGGACACACGATGTCACCCTGCTCAGACCATGAGCCACCGGGGAGGTTATAGCCAGTGAGATCCATATGCGCGACGGGGACCGGTTTCGATCCATCCAGCGCGACCCGAAGGATCTGGTTGGTGAACCTAGAGGGGTAGGCAATGGACATTCCGTCCGGCGAAAAGAAAGTAATCCAGGTATCTTCCGTGCCGGCGATCCCGGTCACTTCACCGCTTTGATAGAGCGGCCGAAGATTGATCGGATCATCCTTTTTGAAGATGTCGAAGGACAGGTACCTGTCGTCGGGAGAGAGGGTCAGGAAGGTCACAATTGATCCGGGCAAGATGAGTTCCGAATGCGTCGCGGGCGCGGGAGCAGGGAACGGAGTCGGCTTAAGGAGCCATCCCAGGGCGACACCCAACAGGACCACCAACACCAGAGCCGCGGCGGCGACCTGGGGGCTAAGGCCCCTTGGCCGGGCGGTTTCCTGGATGCCAAGGTCGGAGAGTCGCATGATCGAACTGCTGGGATCACCCAGGGCCTGCTCCAGGTCAACACGAGCATCACCAATGTGTTGCAGTCTCCGCTTGCGATCCTTGTTCAGGCACTTTCTCAGCAGCAGGTGAATCGTCGGTGGGGTGTTTTCCGGTAGCAACGCCCATTCGGGTTCTCCCTTGATAATGCTCGCCAGCGTCTCGGCAACGTCCTCACCGCCAAACATCCGCTTTCCGGTCAGACATTCAAAGAGAACGCAGCCAAAGGACCAGATGTCACTTCGCTTGTCGACCGGCTTGGCACGGGCCTGTTCCGGGCTCATATAGGGGGCCGTGCCCAACAACTCACCGGGCATGCTGGTCATGTGCGTGATCGTGGTAGATTCGGCTTGAGCTGCTATAGACCCTGGATCGACCACTT